>JAAZHL010000220.1 GCA_012510755.1 Leucobacter sp. | reverse complement strand
TTTTCGAGGATCTCGGGTACGTTCGAAGCAGAAACTGGGTCTATGGTTTCATAGGGTTCGTCGAGCACGAGCACTTCAAGAGCATGGATCTTCGAGCAGGCGAGGCCGATCTTCTTCTGCATACCGGCCGAATAATCAGACACCGGGCGGTCGAGCGCCGACTCAAGTCCGAACGCGTCGGCGAGTTCTGCGGCGCGGGTGGCGACCGTCGCCCGGTCGAGCCCCTGCAACACGCCCGCGTAGAACAGCAGCTGGCCGCCAGTGAGGCGGTCAAAGAGGCGCAACCGGTCTGGCAGGCTGCCGATGACGCGTTTCGCCGCGGGGCCGTCAGACCACACATCGATGTCGCGCACAATCACACGGCCAGACGTTGGGCGGTTGAGGCCGCTGATCATCGACAGCACCGTCGTCTTGCCGGCGCCGTTCGGCCCGACCACTCCGGTAAGTGACCCAGCATGCACCTCAAACGACACGTCTGCCGCGGCGAGCAGCTGCCCATACGACTTTGTCAGCGACTCAGCACGAAGCACGACCGGGTTGCTCGCAGCAACTGCGGCGCGCTCGCGCGCCCGCACGACCGACGGCACAGGCACTTCGATGCGACCGGTGCGCGGCGCCGGTCGGGCTGCTGGCTCAGCGGCGGGGGCAACAGGTGCCGGCTCAGCGGGTGCTGCGGGATCTGCGGGATCTGCGGCCGCAGCAGGATCTGCGACCGGTTCGTGTACCGGGTCTGTTACGTCACGTGTATCAGGTTCGGCTGGCATGTCGGCTGCGGCCGACTGCTCCGCCGCGACCGGCTGCTCCGCTGCGACCGGCTGAGCGCCTGCGGCCCAAGCATCGGGAGCGGACTGCGCAGCAGGCTCGTGCGGCACCTCAGCAGCCGGAGCTTCGCTCACCGTCATCGGCCGGGTCTGCACCCGTCGCGGCACTCGGCGGCGAACCGTTCGCGGGGGTTCTGAAACTTCCATGCTCAACGAAGGGTCGACCGCTTCGCTTGCAGCGGTGAGTTCTTCGTCGGCAGGGGTTTCAGGCACAGATACAAACCTATCAAAGCGGCAGACCTCTCATGACGATCTTTGTTCGTCATCGGCCATCTCGTTTACCTAATTTTGCGCCGGGCTCACCTTCGCTGTCGGGTGCGTAGTGCAGAATAGCCATGTGACGAGCCACCGACCACGATCACGCACCCCACGTGCGGTCGCTTGGCGATCCTTGAAGTTGCTTACTCAACGCGATCTTAAGGTGCGTTATTCCACCTCGCTGCTTGGGTATCTGTGGTCCATTCTTGACCCGCTCGTCATGAGCTTCATTTATTGGTTCATTTTTACGCAGCTCATCACCCGCTCACTCGGCCAGGCGCCGTACATCGTGTTTCTCTTGTGCGCCATGCTGCCGTGGATGTGGTTTAACGGCGCCGTGGGTGACTCGACACGCGCGTTCCTCAAAGACGTCAAGCTCGTTCGGTCAGTTGCGTTACCACGGTGGGTGTGGGTGGGTCGTATCGTGTGTTCCAAGGGCGTCGAATTCTTACTGAGTCTGCCTGTGCTGGTGTTGTTTGCTATCGCAAGCGGAGCGCAAGTGAACTGGTACCTTCTGCTCTACCCGCTCGCGATGTTCATGATGGCGGCACTGGTGCTCGGGCTAGGCCTCATCATCGCCCCGCTCGTCGTGTTCTTTCGAGATCTCGAGCGCGCCACCAAGCTGGTGTTGCGGGTGCTGTTCTACGCCTCGCCGATCATCTATAGCGTGAACGACTTGCCAGCCATTGCCGCTCCACTGGCATGGATCAACCCCCTGTCAGGCATTTTCTCGCTGTTTCGCGCAGGCTTTTTTGTGGAAGAACTCAACTGGCCGCTGGTTGCCGTGTCGGCCGCGATCATCACGGTCACCCTGTTCGTCGGCACCCTCGTGTTTCGTCGTTCTGTCGGCGGCGTGCTGAAGGAGCTGTGATCATGGCCACCGAGCACACCGAACACGCAGAACACGCAGACATCATCGTTGCCGATGGCCTCGGCGTACGGTTTCGGCGCAACCGCGGGGCACGCCGCAGCTTTAAAGACCTGTTTGCAGGCAAGCAACGGCGCAGCCGCGCGGGCGAGTTTTGGGCATTACGAAATGTCAGCTTTTCGGTGCGAGCGGGCGAGGCGATCGGCGTCGTGGGTCGCAACGGCCAGGGAAAATCTACCCTGCTAAAGCTCGTAGCTGGCGTGCTGCTCGCCGATGAGGGCAGCGTGCAAGTGCAGGGCGGCGTTGCGCCGCTCATCGAGCTCACAGGCGGGTTCGCTGGCGACCTCACGGTACGCGACAATATTCATCTCACCGCCGGCATGCACGGCCTGAGCCGCTCGCAGATCGCTGACCGGTTCGACGAGATCGTTGAGTTCGCTGAAGCCAAAGACGTGCTTGACACCCCATTCAAACACCTGTCAAGCGGCATGAAAGTGCGCGTCGCATTTTCGGTCGTGTCGCAGCTCGATGAACCGGTGTGGCTGGTCGATGAGTTGCTGGCAGTGGGCGACAAAGCATTTCGGCTCAAGTGTTACCGTCGCATCGAAGATCTCTTGCGCAAAGGCAAAACGCTCTTTCTGGTGTCACACAACGAACGTGATCTGCGCAGGTTCTGCACGCGAGGCCTGTACCTCGATGCGGGCGCACTCAAGTTCGATGGCCCAATCGACGAAGCGTTAGCACGCTACAACGCCGATCACACTCCCGCATAGATCACTCATGGCGCTGCAGCCGCACCGGCGCAGCTGCGCC
>JAAZHL010000219.1 GCA_012510755.1 Leucobacter sp. | reverse complement strand
GTCGATGCCGCAATGAGTGACCCTGCCCGGGCACGCGGCGTGTCCAAGCCGGTGTGGGTCGTATTGGTCGTGGTGTTGCCGGTGATCGGCGCAGTGCTCTGGTTCGTGATCGGCAAGGGGCGAGGCCCCGCTCCCGCGCCCTCCCGTGCGCCAGATGATGACCCGCGTTTTTCTGGTCGCCGCATGTCTGAGAGTGAAATCGACGCGCATGTCGAAGAGCTCGAAGCGCGCCTGCGTGAGCTCGATGATGAGGTGTTTCCCGGGGTCGACGACGCGGCATCGGGCAGTGGTCGGGCACCTTCGCGACCCAGCGAGAGTACTGCTTCAGCCACCCCGCCCGTGCAGGCGCCTGACGGCGATCAAGCAGGCGGCGGTGATGAATTAGGTCATGAACAGGCAAGTCGTGATGACTCGGGTCGTGATGATGCGACTCAGCCAGACGGTGACTCGGCGGGCGAACCGCGGTGAGCGCGGCCCCCGCTCACGCATCGGCGTATGCCACCGCACTACTCGGGTCACTGATTCAGGCTGGCGTTCGCGACGTCGTCGTGTGCCCCGGTTCACGCTCACAAGCACTCGCCCTCGCTGCTGCTGAGGCCGAGCTCGTCGGTGCGATACGTCTGCACGTGCGTACAGATGAGCGCTCGGCAGGGTTCTTCGCCCTAGGTGTTGCACGTGAAACGGGCGTGCCGGCGCCGGTGATCGTGACGAGCGGTGGCGCAGTGGCGAACCTCATGCCCGCAGTTGTTGAGGCTCATGAGGGCAGGGTCGCGATGCTGCTGTTGACGGCTGATCGCCCGGCGATATTACGAGGATCCCGCAGCAATCAGACCACTCGCCAAGCGGGGCTGTTCGGCGCGTTTGCGCGGCTGAGCCTCGACATCGATGTCGCCGCTCTCGGGCAGCAGGCTGCGGGTTCTGGCACAAGTGACAGGACGCTCGGGGCAGACATCGATGGGCTGAGCCGTCAGGCGGTTTCGGCCGCAGTGGGTCAGTTTGGGGGCGACCCTGCTGGCCCAGTGCAACTGAACCTGCAGTTCAGCGAGCCACTTTCGGGGTGGCCAGCGGGGGCGACGGCCGACTTTGGTGGCGGACAGATGACGGCCGCAGAGTTTTTCGCTCTTGCGGCTGCTGCTCGCGATGAATCCTTGCCCGTGGCCGCGCCCCATCGCGAACAGGTGGGCGCGTATGGTTGGCAGCGCGGCGGAGACCCAGCCGCTACTGCCCACGGCCCGGCCAACGTGGCCGACAAGCCGGCCACTACTGCCCATGCGCAGCCCGCAGCGGGCCTGGGGTCCATCGTCATCAGCGACGACCGCGCTTATTACACCTATTTGCCTGGTGAAGAAGACATCTACCTGCACGGTGACGATCGGTTAACCGTGGTCATCGCCGGTGAAGGTGCTGGCGTCGCTGCCGAACAGTTTGCGCGCGAAGCCGGGTTACCGTTGCTTGCCGAGGTGGTGAGCGGGTCGCGGTATGGTCGCGAGGCGATCGCCACCTACGCCACACTCATTGATGACCCCACTATTGGTGGGCTCATTGAACGCGCCGTCGTCTTCGGGCATCCCACACTCACTCGGCAGGTGCCCGCACTCTTGACTCGCGACGACGTCGAGGTCGTTGTCGTCGACCCGCACACAGGCGCAGGCGTTGATCACTACGCGCCCCACCGAGACGGCAGGGTGGTGCGCGCTGCGGCCGTCAATGACCAATATGACCCGAAGGGCATGCGTCGTTGGCTGGGGGCTTGGGTCATTGCAGACCGCGCGCTTCGCGAGTCACGATCGACTGTGCACGCACCTGATCTCGCCGCGGCTCGTGAGACTGGGTACAAAGAGCGCAACGCATACGCACGAGCCGAGGTCGCGGTGAAGCGTGAACGCATCAGCCGAGAGCTGCTCGTCGAGAGCGTCTGGCGAGCCACCTGGCCGCACGACCGGCTCGTGCTCGGGGCCTCGCGCCTCGTGCGTGTGCTCGACGCGATTGCGGCTCCGCGCGCCGTCGAGGTGAGGAGCAACCGGGGGCTTGCAGGCATCGACGGCACGGTTGCGACCGCGTTCGGCGTGGCGGTGGCAAGCCAAAGCGATGACAGACCTGCGGTGTCGGCGGGAACGACGCGGGTGATCCTCGGCGATCTTGCACTCTTGCACGATGCCGGATCATTGTTGCTGCCGCCTGGCGAGCCCCACCCGCGACTGCAGCTATTTGTTGGCAATGACGGCGGCGGCACGATCTTTGATCTGCTCGAGGTCGCACAAGCAGCATCGCAGACCACATTCGACCGAGTCATGTACACGCCGCAGCGAGTTGATCTCGAATCGCTCGCGCGCGCCTACGGCTGGCAATATCGTCGAGTGAATACCCGTGGCGAACTCGAGAATTTGCTCACCGAACCAGTGACCGGGCCCCAACTGGTAGAAGCGCCTCTCGACCGCTAAGCGGTATCGATGCGAACTGCGGTGTCGGGCCGAGCGACTCGAAGCGCTGAACCGTACAAAGCTTGGTTGGTGGTTGGGGTTGCTTGCTGGTGTTGCTAGCTGTCCTACGGCTGCGCGGCGGTAGGCAAGCTACACCGCACGAGTCACTTTAGGGGGCGAGCGCCTCAGCGATGGGCCGAAACTTCGACACCGTTTCACGCAACTCATGCTCAGGATCGCTACCCGCGACTATGCCGCCACCTGCATATGCAACGACTTGTCGCTGACCGTCATGTGGCTCACGAATTTGTGCCCCCCGCAGCGCAATGACCCATTCGCCGTCTCCCGAGGCATCGACCCACCCGGTTGCACCGGCGTAGCGTTCGCGATCGAAGGGCTCGAGCTGCGAGATAGCCGCGACCGCATCGCGAGTCGGCGTGCCCGCAACTGCGGCCGTCGGGTGCAGCGCGGCGACCAAATCGATCGTCGAGCTGCCATCGCCAGGCACCGCCTCGAGGTCGGTTGCCAAGTGCCACACATTCGGCAGCTCGAGTGCGAACGGCCGTTCACTGGTGTGCAGTTCACTCACATGCGGCGCCAACGCGGTCACGACACTTTGCACGGCGAAGGCATGCTCGTGCTGTTCCTTCTCGCTTGCCAAGAGCTCGTCGCGCATGAGCTGATCGGATTCTGGCTGCTCTCGGCGCCCACGGGTTCCCGCGAGCACCCTGGCGGTAATCAAGCCATCGGTCTGACGTACCAGAGTCTCGGGGCTGGCCCCGATCATGCCGTCGACGGCATACGTCCAACAGTCGGTGTAGTTGTATGCCAAACGACCCAAGGGCACACGCAGATCGGCCGCCGCGTCGATGCTTGTCGTCACGGTTCGCGCGAGAACCACCTTCTCCTCTTCACCACGCTCGATGAGCGCAGCGGCCTTGTCAACCCCACGCAGATAGTCGCTATCGTTCGTGAGCGTGTCGAGTGTGGTGCCTGACCACGTGCCGCGCGCACGAGTCGGCGGCAGTTTGCGTGGCTGATCCAGTGGCTCAGTCGACACCTCGGTCACCCAGGCACGGTCGCCGTGCCGTGCCACCAGCAGCTGCGGAACAATAAGCACGCTTTCGGCATCGCTCTCGTCATCAAAGGTGAAGGTGCCAAACGCAACAAGCCCCGACCCCGGCAAGTTCACCGTGTCGTCGATGCCCGCCGCTGCGGCGATCCTCTGCCATGCAGCCGACGCTTCAGCGAACCTATCCTTGCCTCGAAACACGAGCCGCAATGCCTCGCCCAGGCCGACACAACCCCGATCACCACGCAACCAGAGCAACGGGTTTTGCGAATCGGCGTGCAACATGAGTGAGGGCACCTTCCGCAGCGGTCGCGAGACAGCAAAGAGTCGGGGTGCGGGCTGAATATTCACCCTGCCAATCTACTCTGCAAAAGCGCAGAAACTTATGAGTAGCATTGACGGTGTGACTCGCCCCGATACTGCCACCAAGCTGGCGACCGATGTTTCGACCATGTTCGATGAGGTATCGCCGCGCTATGACCTCATTAACGACGTGCTGACCGTAGGCAATGATCGGCTGTGGCGGGTTGCCACGACGAAAGCTATCGCGCCCCGCAAAGGCATGCGCGTGCTCGACCTTGCGGCAGGCACTGGCACCTCGAGCGCTGCAATCGCTAAACACGGTGCGCACGTCGTTGCCGCTGACTTCTCTGAAGGCATGCTCGCCGAGGGGCGCAAGCGCCATGCAGATAACGAGCTCATCGAATTCGTGTGGGCTGACGCCACGTCGCTGCCATTCGAGGACGATAGCTTCGACGCGGCCACCATTTCTTATGGCTTGCGAAACGTGAGCGAACCGAAACAGGCACTCGCAGAAATGTTCCGGGTAGTGAAGCCAGGCGGTCGCGTGGTGATTGCCGAGTTTTCGACTCCGCCGTCTGCGCTGGTGCGAGGCCCATATGGCCTGTACGGAAAACATGTGTTGCCGCGCATCGCCGGTGCGATCAACCGTGAGGCCGCCGAAGCCTACCGCTACCTCAATGAGTCAATTGAGAAATGGCCCGCGCAAGATGAGCTTGCCAGGTGGCTGAGTCAGGCCGGTTTTGAACGGGTCGCCTACCGAAACCTCACTTTTGGCATTGTGGCCTTGCACCGAGGGTTTGTGCCTCGCAATAAGCCAGTCAGCGTAGGCGAAGCGGCTGCCCAGGCGCCTGCTGAGAAATCAGCTGCCGAGAAGAAATCTGAGCCCGCGGCAAAGAAACCGGCTGCTGCCAAGAATCCGGCAGCGGCTTCGAAGTCGGCCGCCACCAAGCAACCAGCCGCGGCCTCGAAACCGGCGGCCGTGAAGAAACCAGCTACAGCGACCAAACCGACAAGCGCTGCGAAGAAGCCAGTCGAGGCGAAGCAGTCGCCAGCAACCGCGAAGAAGTC
>JAAZHL010000218.1 GCA_012510755.1 Leucobacter sp. | reverse complement strand
TGAGCACAACGATGTCGCGCACTGACAAAGAAGCCAAGAAGCGCCGCCGTCGCAAACGGTGGATCGTCTCACTGAGCGTGCTGCTGGCACTGCTGCTGGCACTTGGCGGTACCGGCGTGTACCTGTGGTCGGTGTACGGCGAGCGTGTGGCTCTCGCGTTGGGGTGGGCGAGCAACGACTACGAGGGTGAGGGCCATGGCGAGGTCGTCGTCACGATTACCTCGGGCGAGATCGGCGAAGACATTGCGGTGACCCTCGCCGAAGCTGGCGTAGTGAAGACTTCGCAAGCGTTCTATGAACTGCTGCTAGAGCAAGATCCGGCAGTAGATTTTCACCCCGGCGCGTATCGATTGCGGGCAGAGATGAGCTCGGCTGCGGCGCTTGCTGCGTTGCTTGACCCAGAGAGCCGCATGCAACTGACCGCGATGATTCCTGAGGGGCGCACCGTCGAACAGACGCTTGAGCTTGTCGCAGACGGTGCAGACATTGCCCTCGACGAGTTGCTTGCGGCCGCCGCCGACCCGCAGTCGTTCGGACTGCCAGAAGGTATTACGTCGCTTGAAGGCTGGCTGCATCCGGCAACTTACGAGTTTGAGCCTGAGACTTCGGCCCACGATGCGATTGCCAAGCTCGTGCATTATCAAGTGTTGATGCTTGATGAGCTTGGGGTTGCCGAGGCCGATCGGCAGCGCGTCTTGACGTTTGCTTCGATTGTGCAGCGAGAAGCGGGCATGGCAGAAGACTTTGGCAGGGTCTCGCGGGGCATTCATAACCGGCTCGAGATCGGCATGAGGCTTGAGATGGACTCCACTGCCCAGTACGGGGTTGGGCAGCACGACGATGGCGACGTGTGGTCTTCGGGCGCCGCGCTCGGCGACGACAACCCATGGAACACCTACGTGCACGAAGGGCTGCCAGTTGGCCCAATTGCGAATCCCGGAAGAGATGCTGTGCAAGCAGTGCTCACGCCCACAGATGGCCCCTGGCTATATTTTGTTGCGGTCAACCTCGAGACGGGGGAGTCTCGTTTCAACGAGACTCTCGACGCGCATGAGGCAGACATTGAAGTGCTGCACGAGTGGTGCGCGGCCCACCCGGAGTACGGGTGCTAATGCATCGGCATCTGGCGGTGCTCGGTTCACCGATTTCTCATTCTCGTTCGCCGCGCATTCAACGTGCTGCGTACGAAGTGTTGGGGTTGCCCTGGGAATATGAGGCCATCGAATGCGATGTGCCCGGGTTGCAGGGTCTGCTTGAGACGCGCAGTGAGGCCTGGCTTGGCTTCTCTGTGACGATGCCACTGAAGGCCGAGGCCCACCGTCTCAGCAGGGTGCTTGACCCCGTCGCAGAAGACACCGGCGTGGTGAACACCATGTTGCGCCTGGTCGACGCCGCGGGCAAGCCAAGTTGGGCTGGCTTCAATACCGATGTGGCCGGGTTAGCTGCAGCGCTGCGGCAGGCTGAACTCGACCTGTCACACGTGGTGGTGCTTGGCGCCGGTGCGACTGCCGTGTCGGCTGTCTTCGCCGCTCGAGAGCTGGGTGCTGCACGGGTGAGCGTGCTCGCACGAAGGTACGAGCCAGCTGCGGCGCTGGTCACGAAGCTGACCTCGAAGGCATCGACCATCAGTGCAGATGCACATACGTTTGCTGACGTTGAAGCTGAGACGCTGATTTCGGCGACGGCAGTCGTGTCAACGCTACCCGGCCCGGCCGCGCAGTCGCTTGAGCTGCCAGCGTCGCTGACCCGGGTGCCGCTGTTTGACGTTGCATACGATCCGTGGCCTTCGCCGCTCGCTGAGCGATGGGGTGCCGCGGGCGCAGCTTCGCATTCGGGCCTTGGCATGCTGGTGCATCAGGCGCTGCTGCAAGTGAGAATCTTTGTAAACGGTGACCCCGCGATACCGTTGAGTAAAGACAAAGAAGTGCTTGAAGCAATGTTTCAGGCGGTAGACAACGGCTGACGAGTGTGATGCCGTGAAATGGAGCATGCGGTGTTGATTCCGTTGTCGGCCCGGTTGCGGGAACGCCTTGAGCTGGTGACTGACCCCGTGCAACCGCAAGATGCTGCCACCATCGCGGTGGTTCGCGACGGTGAGAATGGGCTTGAAGCGTTTCTGATGCGTCGACAAGCCACCATGAGATTCGCTGCGGGCATGTATGTGTTTCCCGGCGGTCGGGTTGATCATCACGATCAGGGCAGGTTTGACTGGGCGGGCCCGAGCCCTGAGTATTTCGCCGATCGCTTCAACTGCAGTGTGACCACTGCGCACTCGCTCGTCGTTGCGGCAGCACGAGAGACGTTTGAAGAGACCGGAGTGTTGCTCGCCGGCGCAGACGAACATTCGGTGGTTGAAGATACGACCGAGTTTCATGATGCGAGGATCGCGCTCGAACGCCACGAGCTGACCTTTCAGCAGTTTCTGCAACGTCACGACTTGGTGTTGCGCGCCGACTTGCTGGGTGCGTGGGCCCACTGGATCACCCCGAATTTCGAGCCTGCGAGATACGACACCAGGTTCTTTGTGGCGGTCATGCCTGCGGGGCAGCGGATCGACACCGTGAGTGATGAAGCTGATCATTCGCTTTGGGCGCCACTGGGCGAGGTGCTGAGCGCGGTCGATCAGGGCACTGCGGCAATGATGCCCCCAACGGCCGTCACGTGCCGAGAACTTTCGGTTGAGACTTCTGCGACGGTGCTCGTGTCGTCGGCTCAGCGAGAAATTCGTCCGATCGAACCCAGAATCGTGTTCATCGACGGCGAGTATTGGCTGGAGACAGAGAGTGCAGAACAGCTATGAGTGGTAGGAGCCAGCAGGTGAGCGCGTGTGCACAGCTCGTGCTCGCGAATAACCCGGGCATGATGACGCTCGACGGTACGAACACCTGGGTGCTGCGGGCCCCCGGGCGCAGCGGGGTGGTCGTCGTTGACCCGGGGCCACTCGATGAGGCGCACTTAAGCGCGGTGCTTGAGACGGCGAGCGCTGACGGCGGCCACGTTGAGTTGGTGCTCTATTCACACTGGCACCAAGACCACACCGAGTCGATCGATCGGTTTGCAGAACTGACCGGTGCGGTCGCGAGGGCATTTGACGCGCAGTGGTGTCGTGGTGCAGCACCGCTCATACCCGGTGAAGTGCTTGAGGTAGACGGCTTACAGATTGAGGTGCATGCGACGCCAGGTCACACGGCAGATTCTCTCTCGTTCTTGCTCACCGACGAGGGTTCACTGCTGACAGCCGACACCATCTTGGGTCGTGGGACGACGGTTGTCGCGCACCCAGACGGTTCGCTCAGTGACTACCTTGAGTCGCTGCACACGATTCGTGAGCTGATTGTCGCCGATCGAGTGCAGCGCCTGCTGCCCGGCCACGGGCCTGTCACCGATTCTCCACTTGAAGCGGTTGATTCCTATCTGCGGCACCGGCATGAACGCCTCGCTCAAGTCCAGGCTGCGGTCGAGGCGGGCGCTTCAACGGCGCGTCAGGTCGTCGAGCGTGTCTATGCAGATGTTGACGAAGAACTGTGGTGGGCGGCAGAGATGAGCGTGCAAGCGCAACTTGACCATCTGAAGAATGTGAAAGTATAGAGGGTAGTTTCATGGCGCACTTTCGCAGTGCGCAGAGCCCACTTTGGTGGTTGCCCGTTGCATTCGCGCACGGTCAATTGTGTCCACCCACTAGGTTTTGTTTGGAAGAAGGTTGCCAATGCTTCGCTGGTTAACGGCTGGGGAGTCCCATGGGCCAGAACTTATTGCGGTGATCGAAGGCATGCCGGCCGGCGTGCCGGTGTCACTTGATGAGGTGCGGGCAGACCTCGCGCGTCGCAAGCTCGGTTACGGCCGAGGTTCGCGTATGAAGTTCGAACAAGACGAACTGCACTTCTCAGGGGGAGTGGTGCAGGGG
>JAAZHL010000033.1 GCA_012510755.1 Leucobacter sp. | reverse complement strand
TCCACTGCGCTGTCGTTGGGACTGCCCGCCGAGAACCTCAGCTTCGTGCTGTCACTTGCTCCGCTGGGGCTGACCTTGGTCACCGCGTCGCTCGCCTTTCGTTCGGGTTGGCGGTTCTCTGGGCGCGCTCGTCACGGGGGCTGGGCAGTGCTTGGAGCCACCATCGGTTTCGCGCTCGCAGCCACCGCTGCGGCACTGTTTTCAGGTCGATTTGCGCTGTGGCCGGTGTGGTCGCAGGTCGTTGTGCCAACGTTGGTCTACGTGCTGCCGATCGCGCTAGCGGTCGTGATTCGCTCGGCGGCAGAGGGGCAAGCCTGGTGGCAGAGTCTCGTGCGCCAGTTGCAGCGACTCGCGCAGCGGGTGGCGCCACAAGGGGCGGCTGCGTTGCCTGAACGTGCCGCCGAGACGCTGCGGCTTGCGCTCGCAGGGTTGCTGGGCCTGCTTGGGCTCGCTGCTCTTGGCGTCGCGATGACGTTGCTCGTGAATTATGTCGAGATCATCACGCTGAGCCAGGGAATGCAGCTTGATTTTTTCGGGGCACTTGGGCTTTTTGTATTGCAGTTGGTGTTTTTGCCGGTTGCTTGGGCGTGGTCAGTTGCGTGGTTCGCTGGCCCCGGGTTTTCGCTCGGTGCTGCGACCTCGGTGAGCCCGTTCGATGCTTTGCTTGGCCCGCTGCCCGCCTTACCCATGTTTGGTGCATTGCCTGACGCATGGGGGTGGGCGGGTGCGTTGGCTCCTGCGCTCATTGTGGCTCTCGGCGCCACGCTTGGCGGGGTTGCAGGGGGACGCCCAGTGCTGCGGCGTGCGTCGCTGCTCGCGTCGATTGTGATTCCGTTGGTGGCGGCGGTGGGTGTCGGCCTTGCGGGGGCACTGTTGAGTGTGCTTGCGCGAGGATCCATCGGCCCCGAACGTCTCGCCGTCACTGGTGCTTCACCGTTGATCGTGGGCGGTGTGCTCGCGCTTGAGTTCGGGTTTGGTATGACGCTCGGCATTTATGCTCGACGTTTTGACATTGACCGTGCGCGACACCAAGATTCGCTGAGCGCCTTGTTTGGTGCGGCCGGTGCGACCGGTGCGACCGGTGCGACCGGTGAGGCCGCAGTGATTGACCCTGGGGCAGGCCGCGAAAGTGAGGTGGTGGGCGGCTCGATGAGGACCACGTTGCGCACGACCTCGAACCCGAGCTTGAACACAATCTCGAACCCGACCGTGAACCCGACCGTGAACCCGCCCTCGAACCCGACCGTGAACACGATGCCGGGTATGAGCGTGGCAGAGGCAGTGCGCAGTGCGCAGGCAGCGAAAGCCAAAGCCGAAGCCGAAACTATCGAAGTCTTCGCGGGCGAGGCTGAGACGGTGCCACTCGAACCGTTGCCAACCAAGCGGGCGCCTGACAGCGTCTCGGTCGCTGATGCTGATGCTGATGCTGACGTTGCTGATGCCGCTGATGAGCTGTTGCAGGCCTACTCTTGGGAACCCGATGAGCCGACAGCAGAACCCGCGAGACCTCGGCACTGGCGAGACCGTTTCCGCTCAAAGCCAGCTTCAGACGAGTAGGCAACTCGGCGCCCTCACGTCGAGCCGTCGAGTTGGTCTCGTTCGGCCACGATGCTATGGTGGTGAACATCATCCACGGGGGCCCGCACGCGGCGGGCTGAGACTGAACTGCGCGAGTTCTGACCGTTCAACCTGATCTGGGTAATTCCAGCGGAGGAAGGAACTCTCTCATGATGTCTATTCGCACGATGGCTGGCGGTATCGCCGGGGCAATCTTGATTGGCATGTCGCTCGCGGGTTGCGCGGCAGCTGACAACCAGGGCGCTGACGATGCGGCAGCGAACACCGTCACGATTGTGGTGCACGACTCATTTCCAAATGACGCGTTTGCGGCGGCGGCTAGCGCAGCCACGGGCTATGACGTGCAGGTCATTACTGCGGGTGACGGCGGCGAGCTCACGAGTCAGCTCGTGCTGACGGGCGCTGCACCAATTGCTGACGCGTTCTTTGGCGTCGACAACATTTTCGCGTCTCGACTGGTCGACGCGGGCATCACTGATCCGCACATCCCCGCGCAACTGCCCGCACGCGCCCAAGCGGGCCTCTTCGATGAGCAAGGCTCGCTCGTGCCGGTCACGCTCGGCGCCACCTGCATCAATATTGACCCGGCCTGGTTTGCTGAGCAGGGCATCGCCGTGCCCAGCAGCTACGAAGACCTCGCGAATGAGACGTATCGCGGGCTCACCGTGCTGCTTGACCCCTCGACTTCAACGACCGGGGCCTCATTCTTGGTCGGTACTGTCGCGCACTTTGGCGCGAACGGCTTCGCCGATTACTGGTCGCAACTGATGGCAAACGAGGTGCGCATCGAGCAAGGGTGGACGG
>JAAZHL010000405.1 GCA_012510755.1 Leucobacter sp. | reverse complement strand
TGGCGGACGCCTGCACCCTTCAGGTTTGCAACGTGCTCTGCGACTTTGTCAAAGACCGGCAGCCAGGGGATCGCCGACATTTCCCACGTGTTGTTGAACTGGACCTTGGCGCATGTTTCCAGGCCGCATTTCTGAGCTGCCTGCCAGAACGATTTGGCGTGTTCGCCGGGACCGGCCAACGACATGGTGTAGTCCACAACCGTACCGGGAACGCCGCCAATCAAGGTGGGCAGGTGCGTTTCGCTGGTGCACTGGATAATTTGGTTTTCGGTCATCAATGGCGATATTTTTTGCTGCCAGCTTTCAGGCCAGGCCCAGTTCCAGGCAACAGCCCTGGCGGAAGGATCAGCCCGCCTGGCCCCACGGGCCAGCACGTTGTTGACTTCGGCCACAACCTCCCAGGGCTTGCGTGCCGCACAGCGCGGGCAGAGCTAGCCATCTCCGGCTCGCGAATAGCAGTTGGTCAGGTTTTCCGACATGGTGATGGTGAAAAAGCCTGCCAGGCCGGTCGCCTGGCTGAAAAGCTCATACGCGGCATCTTCGAGAACCTGGCGAACCTCCGGGTGGGAGGTGCAGATGGCCCAGAAATCACCTTCGCGTGTGCCGCGCAGCTGAGGATAGCGCTGGAAAAAAGCGTCGTTCATGGCCCGCGGCTCGTTCAGGTAAAGATAGACGCCGATGTCAAACGACCGGGCCCGCTCGATCAGTTTCTTTAAATTAGCGATACGAACCTCATGGCCTTCGGACAACTCGGGCGCAAAGGGGAATCGGACCAGTTGGTAGAGGATGCCCTGCAGCCAGACGCCCTTGATGCCCATCCGGGCGTATTCGGCCAGCAAGGCGTCTGGAAAGGGATCGAGCTCAGGGGTCATGAGCGGGTCGCCATACAGGGCAAAGTACGAATAGACCGTGCGCAGATCGTTGCCGGGAACCACCTGGCGGATGGCCTCAGAGCGCTCTTCTTCAGATAACAGACGCGTAAAATGCCGGACAAACGCGAACGCGTTTTCCTGGTGCCAGCTTTTTTCCGGCTGCAGCCGGTTAAGCCAGTCAGCCATGTCGCGGGTGTACGCCAATTCCTGCCAGGTCAGAGGCTGGTAGACGGGCGGATCAAGCAAGGGTTTGAACGATCCCATTTTGTGCCATAAAAAATCGTCTTCCTTGAGAATAAACGCCAGCGTCTCCTCACGCATCGCAAGCAGCTGGCAGATTTGTTCATAGGTGCATAAATGCCAGTTCTGGCGGATAATCGTCAGGTACCCTCGGGCCAGCCAGACCGGATCCGCCTGGCGGTCCGGATCGAGTCCGAGCTGGCCGGCCGCTTCCCGCAGCTGTGCCTCATCCGTCTGCAGGACTTTGGCCAGACGATCGATCGGCACGAGACCCCAGTTGCGCCACAAAACGGCTTGCCAGGGTTTGGCAAACCAGCCACAGGAAACCGGCGGCCGTTGGCTGACAGATGGCAAAGCGCTCATGTTCATCGCCTCCTACCAGGCATATCCGGTCACCGAATAGTACGCCAGGTTCGGCTGGCGCACATCCAGCCGGCCAAAAACTGAAGCCACCGGAAGATCGCTGTGCAGGACCAGGGAATACTGGCCTGATGGAATCTGAAACCGCTGGTCACCGAGCGGCTGATCGAGACGAAAACAATGCACCCGCTCGGCGGCAACCATGGCAGTCAGCCCTTTAACCGGCTCCCTGTCTTCAAAAT
>JAAZHL010000414.1 GCA_012510755.1 Leucobacter sp. | reverse complement strand
GATGAGCGGATATTTAAAAAAGAGCCTTCAATGACCGTGACCAAGAGCACAACATCCACCACCTTCAACAAAGCCGGAGATATCCTTAATTACACGGTAGTTGTGAAGAACACGGGCAATGTGACTCTTGAGGATGTAACAGTCGAAGACAGTCTTGTAACGCTCACCAACGCAATGCGCACTGAATCTATTAGCCCCGACGGCAAACTTGAAGTCGGTGAGACTTGGACATATGAATATACCTACACAGTCACTCAGGCCGATATGGACAAAGGTTCTGTGAGCAATGCTGCTAAGGCCTATAATCCTGATATACCTGATGACCCTGATGTACCTACTGACGATGTAACCATAACGGGCGAACAGAATCCCGCCATGACGGTAGAAAAGAGCGCTGACAAGACGGAGTTCAGCGAACTCAACGAAGTCATAATTTACACTGTTAAGGTGACGAATACGGGTAACATCAGTCTGAAGGGAGTAGTATTCAGCGACAGCCTTGCCAATATCAGTACGCCCTCTAAAACAGAGAGCAATGCACCTGAAGATAATATCTTGCAGGTAGGCGAGGTCTGGACATATACCTATAACTATAAGGTAACTCAGGCCGACTTGGATGCAGGCAAGGTAGAAAACACAGCATCGGTTAAGACAGCGGAAATCACCACTCCCGTGACTGACAGTCACACGGTTAAAGGCACAAAATTGCCTAAAATGACAGTAAACAAGAGTGTTGATAAGGATAAGTTCACGGCAGTCGGCGAAGAACTTAAATATACTGTTGTAGTGACAAACACAGGTAACATCACACTCGAAAATGTAACAGTCACCGACAGTCTTGTAACGCTCACCAACGCAATGCGCACTGAATCTATGACAGACGACGGCAAGCTTGAGGTTGGCGAGACCTGGACATACAAATATACTTATAAAACCACGCAGGCGGATATGGATGCGGGAACGGTTACAAACTCTGCAAAGGCGAGCAACCCATATATCCCTGACGACCCCAACAACCCTCCCCCTGCAGACGATAACGAAATACCGGGCATACAGAACCCGGCAATGACAGTTACCAAGAACGCAAATAAGACTGAGTTCACTTTAGTCGGCGAGGTTATTACCTACAATGTTGTTGTGGAAAACACGGGAAATATTACGCTTAAAGAGGTAAAAGTAGAAGACTCTCTGGTTGACCTCAGCACGGTAACGCCGGCAGAGTCGAAGCTACAAGACGGCAAGCTCGAAGTTGGCGAGACCTGGACTTACTACTATAGTTACACAACTACTCAGGAAGATATGGACGCAGGCTATGTAAAGAACTCTGCTAAGGCCACAAACCCCAATATTCCCGATGGCCCAGATGCGCCCGCAGATAAAAAGGATATACCGGGCATACAGAATCCGGATATGGAAGTTCGCAAGAGCGCCGACAAGGATAAGTTTAAAGAGATTGGCGAAAAGATTAACTATACTGTCGTTATAACAAACACGGGTAATATAACG
>JAAZHL010000217.1 GCA_012510755.1 Leucobacter sp. | reverse complement strand
TTAAACATCTAACACCCTATGTTATGGTTCTGAAAGTTCGACAACGTCGTTGAGGAGATTTTCGTCACCATGACTCAGCCCAGCACCCGCTCTCAGCCCAGCAGCGCAGACACCAAGGCCACACCCGCCGTCTCGTTGCAAGGCATCGCAAAGCAGTTTGGTGATCTCACCGCGGTCAAAGACCTCGACATGAACATTCAGGCCGGTGAGTTCTTCTCGATGCTCGGGCCCTCAGGCTCAGGCAAGACGACCGTGCTGCGAATGATCGCGGGGTTCGAAGACCCCACCGCGGGCAAGATTCTGTTGCACGGACAAGACGTCACCAAGGTCGCGCCGTTTGACCGTGAGGTCAACACGGTGTTTCAAGACTATGCACTCTTTCCACACCTTTCGATCGCCGAGAATGTCGCTTATGGGCTGACGGTGCGAAAGGTCGCCAAGGCGAAACGCAAGCAACTCGTCGAAGAAGCGCTCGAACAGGTGCAGCTCGCTCACGTGGCCGATCGGCGCCCCTCACAGCTCTCTGGCGGCCAGCGCCAGCGCATCGCGCTCGCTCGTGCCCTCATTCTGCGCCCCAAGGTGCTCCTGCTCGATGAGCCACTCGGTGCTCTCGACAAGCAACTGCGAGAGCAGATGCAGATCGAGCTGAAGCAAATTCAACGTGAGGTTGGCATCACCTTCATCTTCGTGACCCATGATCAAGAAGAGGCGCTGACGCTGAGCGACCGTGTGGCGGTGTTCAACAACGGCAAGATCGAGCAGGTCGGCACGCCCCGCGAGGTCTACGAATTTCCGCAGACCGAGTTTGTTGCGGGCTTTCTCGGCGTCACAAATATGCTCAGCCCCGAGATCTCAGGTCGCCTGCTCGGCGACCCACGCATGCACAGCCTGCGCCCCGAGCGCGTGCACCTCGTCGAGGCAGCCGCAACCGCAACCACAGCGGCAACGGCAGAGGCAGGCGCAACGACAGAGACGCCGACAATCGCAGAAATCGTCACCATCGCAGGCACCGTAGCCGAGACGGTCTACGCGGGTGCACATACGCGCTACCTGGTCGACACCGAAACCGGCGTCAGATTCATTGTCGAAAAGCAAAACACGCACACCCCGCGCACCGAACCGAGCGTGAACCGCGGCGACAGTGTCGCAGTGCGCTTTCGCCGTGATCACGCCATGGCTGTCGCCCGGAGTGAGAGCGGCATCGTCGACGCAACCGATCACGCAAATGAAGCCCACGAAGCAACCGACCCGGCAGTCCCTGACATGGGCGTGAGCCCCATGAACGTTCCGCTGCCGTAGGCAGCGATCCTCGCCTAAAAAATAACCAAATACACCACCAAACGCCCCGCGGGGCGCATCACCTACTAAGGAGTAGAGATGAAGAAAATGCTGGCAGTGCCGGCCGCAGCAGCGGCAGCCTTGGCACTGGCGATCACAGGCTGTGCGAGCAGCGACTCGGGCGGCTCAAGCGGCGGTCTGCAAATCGATGTGCCCGATGTACCGATGATCGAGTCGCTCGGCGACTTCGAGAACGAGGTCAACATCGTGGCATGGTCAGGCTTCGTTGAACCCGCCTGGACCGACCAGTTCACCGCCGACACCGGCTGCACCGTCAACCGCAAGATCGCCGGAACCTCAGACGAGATGGTGCAACTCATGCGCACCGGCAACTACGACCTGGTCTCGGCCTCGGGCGACGCGAGCCTGCGCCTGATCGTCGGCGGCGATGTGCAGCCGCTCAACACCGAGTTGATTCCAAACTTTGGCGACGACATTGTGCCGGGCATGAAGGGTCAAATCTATGACACCCTCAACGGCAAGTCGTATGGCGTGCCCATTGGCCGTGGCGCAAACATTCTGCAGTACAACGACACCGTGGTCGAAGGCGACCCCACAAGTTGGGATGTGGTGTGGGAGGCAGACTCAGCCTACGCGGGCAAGATCGTTGCCTACGACGCCCCCATCTACATCGCAGACGCAGCGGTCTACCTGATGCACCACCAGCCAGACCTCGGCATCACCAACCCCTACGCGCTCGACGAAGCGCAGCTCGCTGCAGCGATCGACCTGCTGAAGCAGCAGAACGCGATCATCGGCGACTACTGGGCAGACCCAGTCAAGCAGATCACCGCATTCAACGGTGGCGACGTGGTAGTTGGCACTTCGTGGGAGATCCTGCGCAAACTGAGCGAGAACCCCTCACTGCAGGGCACACTGCCCGTTGAAGGCTCGACCGGCTGGTCAGATGCGTGGATGCTCTCATCGACCTCAGACCACCCCAACTGCGCATACGCATGGATGGACTACACCAGCTCGCCCGAAGTGAACGGCGCAATCGCGATGAACTTCGGCATGGCTCCCGCCAACGCCGCGTTCTGTGAGCTCGGCGCTGAGCAGGCCGCACACTGTGAACTGTTCAACGCAACCGACGAAGAGTATTTCTCGAACGTCTGGTTCTGGACGACCCCGATCGAGCAGTGCATCGCCGGACGCACCGACGTCACCTGCACCAACTTCCAGCAGTGGACTGACGCGTGGCTCACCGTTAAGGGATAAGCACGACGCCTGCGTGGTGATCCTCGTCACAAAAATTTTCGAGGATCACCACACCGGCACCACCCGCCCCCTGCGGGGCACCCACCGCGCGGCCACTTACCCGGTCCGCACCCGCACCCCCAGCACCAGATGAGGAAAGCCGTGGCCACCCAGCTCTCATTCGCGACGAAAGCAAAGCCGCTCTCGTCGGCACTTCACCGCCACCCCAAGGGGCGTTTGGCGTCGCTCTTGACCTTGCCCATGGTGTGGCTTGTCGGCGTGTACATTCTGTCGCTGGCGCTCATGCTCATCACGGCATTCTGGTTCACCGACCCGTTCACCTCGAAGGTGAAGCCCGGGTTCACCCTCGAAAACTTTGTGAACCTCTTCACCGTGCAGGCCTATCTCAACGCCTCGCTGCGCACGCTCGGCATCGCGCTCGCCGTGACCGTGATCTGCGCCCTGTTCGCTGTGCCGCTTGCCATTTTCATGGCCAAGATGGCAAAGCCGTGGCTGCGTGCGACGCTCGCGGTCGCCGTCACCGTGCCGCTCTGGGCCGGGTACCTGGTCAAGATTCTTTCGGTACGCATCGTGTTCAGCGACGGCGGCTTCTTCAACTGGCTCTTCGGGCCACTCGGCATTCACAGCCCCGGCTATGGCGTCACCGTCACGATCATCGCACTCGTGTATCTGTGGTTTCCGTACATGGCGATTCCGGTGTACACGGCGGTCGCGCAGATTCCTTCGAACCTCTTCGACGCGTCTGCTGATCTTGGTGCGAGCGGGCTTCGCACCATTCGCACTGTGGTGCTGCCGCTCTTAACACCGGCGCTCATTGCTGGCTCAATCTTTACGTTCTCGCTCAGCCTCGGCGACTACATTGCTGCGAAATTTGTGGGCGGAAGCACGCAGATGATCGGCACGGTCATCGCCCAGAACATCAACCTCAACCCACCCGTCGCCGCAGCATTCTCTGTGGTGCCGATCGTGCTCGTGCTCGCCTACCTGCTCGCCGTGCGTCGCACCGGTGCGCTCGAGAACATCTAAGCAACTACGCCAAAGGAGAATCGTCATGCTTCGTTTGGGTCGCGGAACCAAAATCACCATCTCGGTGATCGCCGCCATAGTTGTCATCAGCACGTATGTGCCGCTGGTGGTGATCGTGCTCAACTCGTTTAACGCGAACCGCGTTGCGGGCTGGCCCGTCGCAAACTTTTCGCTCGAGTGGTGGGGCAAAGCGCTCACGAACCCTGCCGTGCACGCCGCGGTGCTCAACTCGGTCGTGGTCGCGTCGGCGGCCACAGCTATTGCGCTGCTGCTCGGCACCCTGTCGGCGTTCGCCCTGCAGCGATTCAAGTTCTTCGGTCGCGATGTCGTGAACCTGCTCATCATTTTGCCGATCACCCTGCCCGGCATTGTCACCGGTGTGGCGCTGTCGAACA
This sequence comes from Leucobacter sp., assembly GCA_012510755.1. Taxonomy (GTDB): domain Bacteria; phylum Actinomycetota; class Actinomycetes; order Actinomycetales; family Microbacteriaceae; genus Leucobacter. The sequence continues at coordinate 6,540 of JAAZHL010000217.1, read as the reverse complement.
CCTTCTATTCGGTGCTCGACCCCATTGGCATCAAGGTCGGATACATGGGCATGATCATCGCGCACGCGACCTTCTGTGTGGTGATGGTGTTCAACAACGTGATTGCCCGCCTGCGGCGCATGAACCCGAACCTCGAAGAAGCGTCGATGGATCTCGGGGCCAGCATCGGGCAGACCCTGCGCATGGTCACGTTTCCGCAGTTTCGCAGCGCGTTCATCGCCGGTGGTCTGCTGGCCTTTGCGCTGTCGTTCGATGAGGTTGTCGTGACGATCTTCACCGCGCCGCCCGGGGTCGAGACGTTACCGCTGTGGATCATGAACCAGATGGGCCGACCCAATGAGGCCAACCAGGTGAATGTCGTTGCGACGATCATCATTTTGCTGTCGCTGATTCCGGTGTACTTCTCGCAGAAGGCGTCGGCCGCGGCCGCTGCAGATACGAAGTAGGGGTGACGGCTGGCGCCGCGGTCGGCGCGGGGCCTGGTGGTAGCGCGCGGCGCGTGAGCAGGTCGGGAGCACCCAATGGAGCGCCGACAGCGCCCAAAGGGGCACGAATGGCTGTCTGGGGTGGTGTGAGGCAACCACTTGCGTCCCTTTGCGGGTGAAGATGCAGCGCAGGCAGAGCGCGGGCAGGGCGCGGGCAAGCACGAGCAACGCGCACCGAGCGCGCGGCGCGCGGGGTGGCGTTTAGTCGACGGTGCCGTAGAGGCGGTCGCCAGCGTCGCCGAGACCCGGCACGATATACGCCTGCTCGTTGAGCCCATCGTCGAGCGCGCCCAGCACGAGGGTCACTTCGCGGTCGCCTACGCCCTTGCGCACGGCCGCGATACGCTCGGGGGTGCCGAGCACGCAGATCGCGGTCACATCGACTGCACCGCGCGCGAACAAAAAGTCAATGGCAGCGGCCAGCGACCCACCAGTTGCCAGCATGGGGTCGAGCACAAAGCACTGCCGACCGTTCAGGTCGTCGGGCAGCCGCTCAGCGTACGTTTCTGGCTCAAGCGTCTCTTCGTTGCGCTTCATGCCCAAGAAACCGACCTCAGCCGTCGGAACCATCTTCACCATGCCATCGAGCATGCCGAGCCCGGCGCGCAAAATTGGCACAATCAGCGGCGCAGGCTGGCTGATGCGCACCCCGGTGGTCGGGGCAACCGGCGTCTCGATCGCAACCGGTTCGACGCGCACCTCACGAGTGGCCTCATAGGCCAGCAGGGTCATGAGCTCGTCAACGAGCAGCCTGAAGGTCGGGGGAGGCGTGGTTTTGTCACGCAGAACCGTAAGCTTGTGGGTGATGAGCGGGTGATCCGCAATGACAACGCGCATGACTCAAGCTTAGAGGTTCTGACGATGGGCACGATTCCCCCAACCGAGCACGAGCTCACGCTGATGCGTGCTGCCCTTGCGCTTGCGCGGCAGGCTGCTGCTGAAGGCGAGATTCCGGTCGGTGCGTTGGTGGTTGATGCCGAAGGTCAGGTGATTGGTGAGGGGCGCAATGCTGCGATTGCACACGAGGATCCGACCGCCCACGCCGAAGTCAACGCGATTCGCGAAGCCGCCGCCGCACGTGGTGACCGACTGCTCGAGGGCTGCACGCTCGTGGTTACGCTTGAGCCCTGCGTCATGTGCGCGGGAACGATTCTTGCCGCACGAATACCGCGTGTGGTGATCGGTGCGTGGGATGAGAAAGCCGGCGCCGCGGGTTCGGTGTATGACTTGCTGCGCGATGGGCGGCTGCCGCACCCGGTGCCCGAGGTGAGAGGTGGGGTGCTCGCTGCCGAGAGCGCGCAGGTGCTGCGCGAGTTCTTCGCCGCCCGCCGGTAGGTCTTCTCGAGCAGGTTGTTGCCCAGATCGTGCCGCCTTGTGACCACCCCCGGTTGTGCGTAAACGCGTCTGCGTTCAGCTACAAATCTGCGCAATAGGGGTCGAAAAGAGCCCGCGAGGAGTTGTTTTCGGCAGATCGGCATTCTTGTGCAGATTCCGCACGAGCACCAGCCGCACGAGGGTCTGCGAGCCGCGCGATGGTCGCGGGTTAGTCGTACGAGAGGGTGACGATCGCGCTCGTCGTCGGCTGCACCGCGTTGGGGTCAACCCACACATCAGGCTCAACGTAGATGAGTGTGGCCTCTGGCACGGCGGCGCGAATGCGGCGCTTCGCCTGGTGCAACACCACCGAGACCTCTTTCATCGTGAGTTCAGCGGGCAGGTCGACCTTGGCGCCGACAACGAGGTCTTCGCCAGCGTTTGCAACCTTGATGTCAATCACTCGCTTGACGCTTGCGCCCTCAAGCAGGGCAGCTTCGATCGTTGCAATTACTTCGCCACTCGCACCCATGCCAGTCCTCTCTCACGCGTACTCTCCATCTTAGACTTGGTAACTATGAGTGAGTCGAATATGAAGCAGTTGCCTCGAATAGCCATGCTCGGGGTGGGGTCGATGGGTGGCGCCATTCTCGCGGGTCTGCGTGCGCCGGGGGTGAGCGTCGATGGTGACATCGCGGTGACCACCCGCTCTGCGGCAAGCGCAGCGAGAGTCAGCGACACGAGCGGCCTCGATGCGCAAGCGACAGAACTCGTGCCTGAGGCGAACCGCGAAGCGGTGCAGGGTGCCCGCGTCGTGATTCTTGCGGTCAAGCCCTGGCTGATCCACGACCTGCTCGACGAGATCGCCGGCTCGCTCGAACCCGATGCAATTGTGGTCAGCGTGGCAGCGGGCGTCACCAGCGAGAGCATGCAGGCCATCTTGCCGAGGCGCATCGCCGTCGTGCGAGCCATGCCAAACACCCCCTCACTCGTGGGACTCGGTGTGACCGGTATCGCGGCCGGCACGAGCGCCAGCGATGCCGACGTCGCGATTGTGCAAGAGATCTTCGCGACGGTTGGTCAAGTGCTCGTGGTCGACGAAAGCCAAATCAATGCGGTGGCGGCAGTGTCTGGTTCAGGCCCCGCCTACCTCTACCTCTATGCCGAAGAAATGACGGCCGCGGCCGTGCGACTTGGGTTCGACGAGGCTGAGGCCCGTCTGCTTGCCGAGCAGACCGTGGTCGGTGCGGTAGAGCTCATGCGACGCAGCGGTGAAACTCCGGCCGAGTTGCGTCGCCGGGTGACGAGCCCGAAGGGCACGACGGAGCAGGCGATCCTCGTCATGCAAGAAGCGCACCTCGGTGACGTGTATGACCGCGCGCTCGCCGCCAACATTCGGCGCTCGCAAGAACTTGAAGCCGGCAACTGAACGTGTTGATGCCACGTGACGTGGCGTGACTTAACCTTATCCGACGCGACCGAACCGACCTAACCGATTGCCGCAAACCGCTCGACGTCGGTGGCGGTGCCAGAGACGATGATCAGATCGTGTGGTGAGATGACCGTCTGCTCGGTGGCGTGAGCGAAATCTTGACCCGGCGTCTTCACCCCGACCACCGTCACCCTGTAGCGGGTGCGCACGCCGCTGTCTTTGAGCGCGACCCCGCGAATTGAGCGCGGCGGGTACATTTTGGCGATGACGTAGTTGTCGTCGAACTGAATGAAATCGAGCATGCTTCCGCTGAGCAGGTGCGCCACCCGCTCGCCCGCCTCACGCTCAGGATAGATGACGTGGTTCACGCCGATCCGCTCGAGAATCTTGCCATGCGACTGCGAGGTCGCCTTCGCCCAGATCTGCGGAATGCCGAGGTCGACCAGGTTTGCGGCAATCAGCACGCTCGCCTCGATCGAAGCGCCTGTGGCCACGACCGCGATCTGAAACTCTTCGGCGCCGATCTGACGCAGCGCCTCCATCGACCGCGCGTCGGCCTGCACAGCGTGTGTCACGCGGTCGGCCCACTTCTGCACGAGCTGCATGTCGGTGTCGATCACGAGCACCTCGCGGTCTTGCCGGTCGAGCTGACCGGCAGTTGCGGCACCAAAACGGCCGAGACCTATGACGAGCACTGGTGCGTCACTGCGAATATTAACCAACGATCGGCCTTTCTTCGGGCAGGCTAAACATGCGCCTGCGGCTGGTGGCCGCGATTGCTGCGGCGAGGGTGACAGTTCCGATGCGGCCGGCCCACATGGTGGCCGCGAGCACATATTTGCCCGGGTCAGAGACTTCTGCAGAAAGGCCGGTCGAGAGGCCGCACGTGCCAAACGCAGAGATCACCTCAAAGAGCACGACGTCGAGCGACCGCTCAGTAATGTGCAGCAGCACGAGCGTCGATACCGAGACGATGGTGGCGCCCCAAATGACAATCGAGATGGCGAGGCGCAGCACATCATTGGGAATGCTGCGCTCAAACACCTGCACGTTTTGGTAGCCGCGAGCTTCGGCGAAGGCAGCGAGAAAGAGCACCGCGATGGTCGTCACTTTAATGCCGCCAGCGGTTGATGCCGACCCGCCGCCAACAAACATGAGCATGTCGAACACGAGCAGTGTCGAGCTGTGCATGTCGACCGGATCAACGATGCTGAGGCCACCCGACCTGGTCATGACCGACATGTAGCCAGCGCTCATGAATGTCTGCCAGAAATTCTGGCCCCCAAATGTCTTCTGGTTGCCCCACTCGAGGCCTGCGATGGCGAGCCAGCCAAACACGATCAAAATCAGCGTGGTCGCAAGCGTCAGCTTTGAGTGCAGCCCGAGGCGCTTGTGAAACTTCCAGCCGCGGGCCGAGACGTAACGGTAGAGGGCGAAGATCACCGGAAACCCGATGCTGCCAAGAAAGACGCCGATTGCGAGCACTGAAAGCAGGTAGGCGTCGGCCGCGAACGGCATGAGGCCGCCAGCCATCGGCACAAAGCCTGTGTTGGTGAACGCCGAGGCGGCGAGGTAGAAGCCATACCAAAGTGACTGCCAGAAGTCGTAGCCTGCGAACATGAGGCGCGGCGTGATGAGCGCCGTCAGGCCGATCTCGATGACCAAGAGGCTGATCGCCACCGCGCTCAACAGGCCAGCCATCTCGCCCAGGCCGATCGTCTGCTGTTCACTCGTGCCCTTCGCCACGCGTGCCGGGTTGGTGTCGCTCGCCACGAGCAGCCGCTGACGCAGCCCCAACCTGCGGGTCACATTTAAACCGAGAATGCTCGCCAGCGTGAGCACCCCGATGCCGCCGATCTGTAGGCCCACCAAGATCACGATGTCGCCGAACAGAGACCAGTGCTCGGCCATATTGAGCGTCGAAAGACCCGTGACGCATATCGCATACACCGCGGTGAAGAGCGCGTCGGCGAGCGGGGTGACCGTGCCCGACTTGGTTGCGAGAGGAAGTGAGAGCAGGGCAGTCCACAGCAAAATTAGGGCCGTGAACACCATCAGGGCGAAGCGAGGCGGAGACGACTGTATGAGGGCGTGCAACCAGCTCTTATGTGAAAGCGGTGTCGCGGTGGAGCGCGCGCTAGGCCTTGCCCTCACTTCTTCCCACTTTCGCGAAGTTGTAGCCGTGTGAATCACCAGATTCGCTGCTGCTGCGAACCCGTGAGTGTCATGCTACTCCCGCTTTCGAGTAATCAGAATGCGCTTCACCGGCTCGCTGGACTACCCTTGAGAGCATGCCAGACATTTTTGGGGTGATCTCAGACGCCACCCGACGCGACATCTTGCAGTTGCTGCTTGAGCGTCAGTTGCAAGACGCCGAAATTAGCGTCTCTGAGATTGTCGCCAAACTTGAGCTCAGCCAGCCGACGGTGTCAAAGCATCTCAAGGTGCTGCGTGAGGCTGAGCTGGTGACCGTGCGCGAAGAGGGTCAGCACCGCTTCTATTCTCTCGATTCAGAGCCGCTCGAAATGGTCGAAGACTTCGTGATTCCCTTTCTGTCAGCCGGTTTTGACACCGAGGTGACGGTCGAATACTTGTCTGAAACTGGCGAGCCGCTGCTCGACGCAGACGGCGAAGAGATCTTGCCCGAAGAACTCGCGAGTGCCGCTGAAAACATCGGCCGTGCCGTCGCGAGTGCTGAGCATCGGGTGAAAGAACTCGTCGCGCGTTTTCGCCTGAGGGCTTAGCGCTGTAAGATAGTTGTTTTGTGGGCCACTTTTTGTGAGGCCCGGAGTTTTTGTGAGGTAATCCGTGGGTTCAGTTGTAAAGAAGCGCCGCAAGCGTATGTCAAAGAAGAAGCATCGCAAGCTGCTTCGTAAGACGCGTCACCAGCGCCGCAACAAGAAGTAGTTGCAGATAAGGCACCGCTTTCGTGGTGGTGCGATCGGGGCGTCGGGGATTGCTCGGCGCCTTTGGTATGCCCTGAACATGGTGCCACCGCACGACGGGTGCGGCATGGTGATGATGCGTCGTTGCGCGACCTTTCTGCCGTATCTCGTCGCTGCGCTCTCCGACCTCGTGCCCCAGAAGCGGCGTTGCGCGACCTTTCTGCCGTATACAACCTAAGAACGGCTCAAACGGGGTTGTAAATTGCAGATTGGTACTTCTAACGCCGAAGCTTTGAGGGCTCATCGCATTTGGGAGTGTAGATGCGGTCTGAACCCGCCAGCCTCGAGCAGGGATCTCGCGATGTAGTTCGTGAGGTTCCGGAACCCGAGCGCGGACCCGCGGAGGTGCTCGAGCCTGCCATTG
>JAAZHL010000216.1 GCA_012510755.1 Leucobacter sp. | reverse complement strand
CTGTACCTCGATGCGGGCGCACTCAAGTTCGATGGCCCAATCGACGAAGCGTTAGCACGCTACAACGCCGATCACACTCCCGCATAGATCACTCATGGCGCTGCAGCCGCACCGGCGCAGCTGCGCCCAAGCCACACGGGGTACCGCGGCACGATCAGCTTTCACCGTGCAAGCGCTGTTGTTCACGCGATTGCTCAAGCAAGGTCTCGATTGCCGCGTGAAAACGTCGGGTTGGTGCACCCGGCGTGGTGTCGCCAAAGTACCGCGACGACCACGTGGCAAGCCGGTCACGAGCGACCTCATCATCAATCACCGCGTCGAGCACTTCTTCGATGCGCCCCGTGTCGCCCGCGTCGAGCCACTCGCACACGCTCAGGTACCCACCTTCGTCGACCTCGGCGTCGGCCGAGACTGGCCGGGTCACCATGAGCGGCTTGCCGGTCGCGAGCCGGTCGTACACCATCGCCGAAATATCACAGATCGCCACATAGGGCAGGCTCAGCTGCCACCCGAGCGCCGGTGACACATCGTAGATGTGCTGCGCGCTCGGGTCTTTGCTGTTCGCCTCGGCAATTGCGGCAATGATGCGCGCATTCGCCTCACCAAATTCGATGTTCACGACCCCGCTTCGCGGGTGAGGTCGATAGACGACACGGTGGCGGCCGGTGCTCAGCAGGCGCTTCACGAGCGCCTCACCGTGGCTGGCAACTGAACCATAGTGTGCCGCGGGCCTATCCCCCTCCCAGGTGGGCGCGTAGAGCACGACGGTGCGCTCATCGGGCGAGAACGGCGGCTCCCCCGTCAGGTGGTCGGTCTGTGGCCGCCCGATCGCGAAGGTGCGCGCGTCAAGGTCGTAATTCCACAGGGTGCGGGTGAGTCTGTCTCGTGCGGCATCCCCTGCAATAAACGCATAGTCGTAGGTTTTGTACTGGTTGCTGACCATGTACATTTTGTCGCTTTCGCCGTGGTTGATGAACACGTGCCAGCGACGCCCGTAACGCATCATCTGAAAATTGCGGGTGTTTTGGTTCACATACAAAATAACATCGAGGGGCTGCTCTTCAAGCAGCCGCTCGATAGCGGTCACCTTTTGGGTGAACGCAACGTCGAGGCCGCTTTCTTCCATCAAGAGCTTTGCACCCGCGGGGTTGCGTGCAATCACCAGCACGGGGTGGGTCTGCGAGAGCAGTTGCAGCGGCGCATACCACTGTCGCATCTGGTAGATGTTGACGTCGCTATCGGCAAAGTAGACCCCGATTCGGTAGCGCTCAGTCGGCAACGGCCCTCGTGCGGCAATGAGCTCGCGCACTCCGAAGAGGGCCCGCCGCCCTTTCATCACGCGCTTCACCAGTCGTTTTGCACGTTTGATATCTGACTTGATCTGCATGCTTCAAGCCTATTCGAGTGACCTCATGACAGAATGACGAGGTGATCTTGCCCGCCCTGTCTGAGTTGCCTGCCGTCAGCTATGTGATGCCCGTGCTGAACGAACGCGAGCATCTTGAGGTAGCAGTGCGCACGATTCTTGCGCAAGAGTATGCGGGCGAGAAAGAGATCGTGCTTGCGCGTGGCCCGTCGAGTGACGGCACGAATGAGATCGCCGAGCGGTTAGCTGCCGAGGATCACCGAGTGCGTCTCGTGGCAAACCCCGAGCGTGAGATTCCGATCGGGTTGAACCTCGCGATTGCACACAGCAGTCACCCGGTGGTGATACGTGTTGACGCGCACAGCGAGCTGACGCCCGATTACACGACGCGGGGTATCGCGGCGCTGCGCCGCGAAGGGGCCGCAAACGTTGGTGGCGTCATGCGTGCGGCTGGGCGCACCCCGACCCAGTGCGCGATCGCTGCGGCGTATAACAGCCCCTTCGGGCTCGGCGGCGGCGCCTACCACGCAGATGGTGTGGCTGGGCCAGCCGAGAGTGCGTACCTTGGCATCTTTCGGCGTGAGGCGATTGCTGCGGTGCAGGGG
>JAAZHL010000215.1 GCA_012510755.1 Leucobacter sp. | reverse complement strand
GGCGAATTCCAGTCAGCACCCTGCCTACGAATCAGAAACCCGACACGACGCAACCACTCAAACAACCGGTTCGCGCCAACCTCAACCCCGTTACCCTTGAGAATCTTCGCTAAATCACCGACAAGGATCGTCGTTGAAGACGTAGCAACCGAGTCAGCAAACAACACCTTCGGCGCGTCCTGCACAGCCTGAGCCTCCAACGACTCAATCTCCCGCGCCTGCAACGCCGCCAACTCGAGAGCCGCCGCATACGTCTGCGGAATGCTGAACCGTGGAGCAGCGAGCGCCTGACGCATCTGGTAGAACTGCTTCACCAGTTCGAGCTTGAACGCGACAACCACTGGCGTGTTCTTCATGAACGTGATTAGCAATGTTGCCTGTTGCTCATTCAGGTGAGCGACCCGCCTGTTCTGCGTGCCTCCCGCAGTCACAAAGGGTTGCATTTCAAATGCGACCCCTCCAAAGTCCTCGAACTCGGCCAGGTGGGTGCGGATCAGTTGCAGAATCGCGCGGTGCTCCACATCGGTGCGCCCCGCAATAATGAGTGACGAAACCCGAAGCTCACCTTCTGCATCTTCAATAATGTTGATACTCTGAATCTCAGACATTTCTATCCTGTCTACTTAGAACCCCGGTTGCCGCCGGGGCTTTTCTTTTCTGAAGAATCGGCGGTGACCGGCCCCAAACCGGCCCCCGCCACACCAACACCAGGAGCAATGTCGGCGCCCTCCTGTACGGTCAAAGCAGGAGCATCAGAGGTAGCCGCCTCTGACTCCGCTACGTCAGGAGAAGAACAATGAGCGAAATCACCAACGCCCTCAACGAGGAAATCGACTCCGTTGCATCCAAACTCGACGGTGAGCTTTCCGATAAGATCGCCGCGCTTACGATTGACATCCCCGCCGCGCTCGCTCGCGCAATCCGGGCTCTCGACGCCAGGCTCGATGCTTTGGAGTCCGAAGCCCGAGAGTAGGTGCGTGCGCGATATTGAAGCGAATGCTTCCTTGACTGCTTTCTCGGCCTCGTGGCATGCGATCTTGCGAATGAACGGGTCAAGGTTAAAGTTGGCACTCATGCTGCCACCTCCCCAAAGAACGTTGACACCGGCACATCGCATAGCTCTGCGACTGCGATCAGCTCCTGGGGGGTGAACGGTGTCTCCCCGCTAAGTCTGCGGTGAACTGCCATCCGAGAAAGCTTGACCTCGCTGGCTACATCGGCCTGCTTGAGTCGCCTTTCAGCGAGGGTGCCGCGAACCTTTGCCGCCACATCGCCGTTTGTTTTTATCGCCATGCGTTACACCGTACACGAACGAGTTACGATTTCAAGTCAATCACCGACGCTCGGCGTGTCTTGGTAACTCTCCGCAAGCACTTTGTAAACAAGGGCGTTACTTTTGTGTCGAAATAAGGTACTCTGTATGTATGAGAAACGCAGTCCAGATTCACAAATCCCGCGAGACGGGTGCCAGCAACATCGTTGCCGCAAACGTTCGAGCGCAGCTTGCCTATGCTGGCTTGCCGCAAGGCGCGCTAGCTGAAATCCTCGGCCTTAGCAAAATGGCGGGGAGTCGCCGACTCAATAACGAGACCGAGTTCACGGCAGGCGAAATTGCCCTCGTCGCTGATTATTTCGACATCGAGCCTGGCGACCTCTTTAAGGGATCGTCACCCAGAAAGCCCTCGAATCACCGAACGTTGGTACCGTAGGTCGGGGGTTCGAATCCCTCCGGGGGCACTCTACAAAAAACGGCCCTGACCGGGTGTTTATCGCTTGGTTGGGGCCGTTTTCGCCCATCTCGCTCGCAAGACGCCGGGCAGAGCTCTTCATGCGTGAGACTAGGATCAGTAACACAGCAAGGGTGGGGAGCGCTCATGAGCACCGAAAGCAACGACAACACAACAGCACCGGGCAATTCGTCCGTGCCAGCAGGTTGGTACCCCGACGAGGTTGGCGGCTCTCGGTGGTGGGACGGCACCCAATGGACTGAGCACTATCACCCGGCTACGCCGCAGACGCCAGCGCCAGCGGAGATGCCGGCACAGCCAAAGAAGAAGCGCACCGGGCTCATCGTTGGCCTCTCTGTCGGCGCAGCGGTCGTGCTGGTCGGCGTGATCGCGCTCGGCGCCTGGACGGTGAACACTGCACTGGGGCAATTTTCTGAGATCAACCCAGACCCAGCCATCGTGCAAGACGATGATCCGTTCGACGAGCCAGAGACCAGCGACGAGCCCGAACTCCCCGGTTTTGACGGAGTCTTCGAAGAACGTGAGCAGTTCTTCATCGATCAACAGCTTCCACTCGATGGATCTATGCTCAAAGCAGTCACGCCAGCCCAAAAGCAATTTATCGCCGAAATGCAGCAGCGCTATGCCGATCGTGGGCTCACCTGGAACGAGCAAGACGAATCAATCTCACTGGCGCTGGCCGCAGACGCGTGTGAGAACTCCATTCTGAACCAGCACCGAGTTGACGAATACCTAGTACGCACCCACGCGTCGACTTCACCGCTGATTCTGCAAATGACTGAGGGGCTCGACGAGGCAAGCCGAATTGGCGCGGTCAATGGAGCGATGCAAATCGCTGTCACCGGAGTGGGCTACCTCTGCCCAGCAGACGCGCCAGCCTGGTCACAGGCACTAGAAACGATTGGTGACAGCTGGTAATAACGACACCTAGCAGTTGAGTGCGCCGGCTGACCGGCAGACATTTCCGTTCAGAGCTGCCCCCGTTATTGGAAATCGCAATAACGGGGGCAGCTTTTGCGTGCTCTGGGGTTCTCCCGTTACACGGGTAAAGACTCAGTGCGCGCCCCAGCCCTTCTTTATAAGTAGACGACCAGATTTTTTCGGTCGCTCATACTCAAAGAAAGGCCTCTCATGCATAGCTCCCATAGCTCCCTTTCGGGCAGATTCCCTGCCCGCGCCACACACAGGCTGCTGTCAATGCTCATTGCGTTGACGCTGACGCTCGTGACCGTTGCAATCAGCATGACTCACACGCCCGCACCAGCCCACGCCGCCGGTAGCTGGGGCGCTGGCGGCTTTGGCTGGAGTTCAAACGGCACGTGGCTCGGCAACTTCATCGCGGCAAACGGCACCTATGTCTATTGCGTCGACCTGCACATCTCGGGAGTCGGCTCAGGGGGTGACACTGGCAGCATCTCGAGTGAGATCTCTGCCCGCGGTGGCGGTGCAGGAGGCGGAACCCGAGCGCTGAATGGCGCCGAACTTCGCAAGATCAACTACGCAGTGACCGTGCACGGTCAAACCAGCGATGATGTGACCGCCGCTGCCGTCGCGGCATACGTGTGGAACTTCACGTCAACCAACCACGCTGGCAACGGCGCGCAATACATTGGTGGGCCGAGAGCAGCCGAGATTCACGCCCGCTACCAGCAAATCAAGGCAGACACTGAGGCCAATGCGCATCTGGGTGGCGGCACCGGCACAGGGCAACTGCAGTTCGATATCGATTCCTCGAATCATTACCTAGGCACCATGACTGTCTCGACCAGCCCCACGAATGCTGTGGGAACGGTCACGCTCACCAATGGCGTGTTCGCCGATTCTGGCTCAGCGACACGAACAGGGGTAAGGCACGGCGACGCATACCCAGTGCTCGGCATCGCACCTGCCGATGGTTCAAACTATCGAATCAGCGCCACCGCGAGTTTCACTGGTGAGGGTCGCACCACCTATGGTGCCGACGTACGGCTGCACAGTGATGCCGCGCAACGCACGGCAGGGCCCGGAACGCGCACACCAGGGGTCATGAACTTCACCGTCACGGGAAGCGACACGACCGACCGCACCGCAACATTTCAACCAACCGTCGGCACACGTGTCGCATCAACCTACCTTGCCCAAGACGAACCGCTCCAAGACATCTTGACGTTCTCCACCAGCCCCGATGCTCACGGCACCGACAATTTCTGGTTTCGAGACACCAACGGTGACTACGCCCCAATCACTGCGAGGGCAACCATCTATGGCCCGTTTCTTGCGCAGCCGCATGAAAGCGACAGCGTGCCGGCGAACGCACCGGTCGCCGTGACCGACATCATGATGACGACGTCGGCAGCAGATGGCCCGAACATCGAGTACACGGTCGACAGTGCGTTCACGCCTGATGAGGCTGGCTTCTACACGTGGGTGTGGCAGATCCTCGCAGAAGATCAACCAGAAGTTGACCCGGCCGTGCGTGCGTTCTTGCCAGACGATTACGCATACACCGACAGTTTCGGTCAAGTCGCAGAAACGTCAGTGAACCCCACGCATCTTGCAATCACGACGCAAGTTGCCGCGACGGAGGTGAGCGTTGGCCAGCACACCACCGACGATGTGACCGTGGCAGTGGTTGGCGGCGGCTGGTTGCAGAACGAGGGCAGTCGGGTGCCGGCAACACTCACCGCAACCGCATACTTCCAGGCGGACGAACCCGAGCTCTCGGCACAGGCACCAGCCGACGCCGAAGTGGTCGGCACGCTGCAGCTCACCTTCACTGGCGCTGGCACACTCACCTCAGATCCACTGCACATGCCCCTGCGAGACGGGTACGTCGTGTTTCAATGGTGCCTCAACGAAGCCGACCAACCCGAACTACACCGCGGGCTGCTCGCTGAGACCTGCGATATGTACGGGCAAGCATCGGAGACCGTGCGCCTCGTGAAACCCACCGTCACCACGCTCGCAACTCAGCACGCGACACTCGGCACACCCATATTTGACACTGCGGTTGTTGACGGCGAAGTACCCGCCCACACGAGCCTGTCATTCGCGATCTATGAACAGCTCGATGCCGCAGCCGAACCAGTGTGCCTCCCAGAAAATCTCGTCACCACCACTGAAACGGTAGCGGTGCGTGAAGGGAAGAACTCACTCGAGCAGTACCAATCGCCTGACGTGCTCATCGAGCGAGCTGGCACCTATTGGTGGGTGGAATCGTTAGTTCATGACGACCCCGACACCGGCACACGCACCATCATCAGCAGTGGCGAATGTGGCATCGCGAACGAGACCACCGTCGTGACCGAAGAACCACCGCCGGCGCCGCCGACACCCTCACTCCCACAAGAACCAGCTGTGCTCGCCGAAACCGGCGCGCACGGCGGGGCCACACCACTGCAGCTTGCCTGGCTACTGATCGGGGCAGGACTCGCGTGCGCGATCGGTGCCGCGGTGCCATTTCTGGCTCGACGGTCGAATGAGGTCATCTCGACCTGATAGCGTCGAGAATATACACCCCTCAGTACGCCGCATCTGAGGCACCGCAAGGAGACTGTATGCCCACCTCTGTCGACCGCCGTATCCACCTGCGTAGCGCCTCGAACTTTCGAGACCTCGGCGGCTTACCCGTCAGCGGCGGGCACATTCGCCCACGCGAGGTGTTTCGGTCAGCAAGCCTCGCTCGCCTCACAGACGATGAGTTTGGTCGGCTAGACGAACTCAGCATCACCACCGTCTATGACTTGCGTACCGAGGCCGAACGTGCCGCTCAACCCGACCGCCTGCCCGACACGGCGCGGGCGGTCGGGCTCGACGTGCTTGCCGACGGCACCGGTGGTGTGGCGCATGCGATCGGCCGTCTGCGCGACGAACCGCTCTTGGTCAACGAACTGCTGAAGGGTGGCAAGGTCAAAGAAATGCTTGAGCAGTCGTATCGGGAGTTCATCGAGCTGCCCTCTGCCAGGCACAGTTATCGCACCCTGTTTCTTGACCTCGCAGACGGCGAGCGCGAGGGCGCCGCACTTTTCCACTGCACCGCCGGCAAAGACCGCACGGGGTGGGCCGCCGCCGCACTGCTCTTGCTGCTCGGTGCAGACGACAGCACGGTTCGCAGCGACTACCTGCAAACGAACACCGACTTTCTACCCACGCTCAAACCACTCTTCGAGAGCGCAGCAGCACGCGGCGTCGACACCGACCTGCTGCGCGAAGCATTCAGCGTGCAAGACAGCTACCTCGCCACTTCGCTCGAGCAAGTTGCTCGCACCTACGGCAGCATCGAAGACTATTTCTTACGCGGCCTGCAGATCGACGCAGCCGCAATCGATGCCTTGCGCGAACGATTCATCGCGTAAGCAGCTATAGGGGCTGCACGTGCGCAACCTACACTTGCACGACCTGCACCGGGAGTGAAGAGTCAGCGCCAAACCCAAAGCCCGACGGGGCGTGCCCCGCCAGCATGAGTTGCGCACCGAGTGAGGCGATCATCGCTCCGTTGTCGGTACACAGCGACAGCGGAGGCACACGAAGCTCGACGCCCGCGGCCGCTGCACGCTCGGCGGCAACCTCGCGCAAGCGTGCGTTCGCCGCGACTCCCCCGCCCAACAACAGCCGCGGCACTCCAAGGTCTTGACACGCTGCGATTGCCTTCGCCGTCAACACATCGACCACTGCCTCACGAAAACTCGCGGCCACATCGGCCACCACGATCTCTTCACCGGCGTCTTGACGCTGCTCCACCCACCTCGCAACCGCGGTCTTCAGGCCAGAGAATGAGAAATCGTAGCGGTGCCGCGCGAGGTCTTTTGGCAGCGAGAGCCCCCGGGGAAACCTGATCGCACGGGGGTCGCCGTCGGCAGCTACCCGATCAATGTGTGGCCCACCCGGGTAGGGCAGGCCAAGCAGCCTCGCGACCTTATCGAATGCTTCGCCCGCGGCATCGTCAATCGTCTCGCCCAACAGCTCGACATCGCTGACCAGATCACGCACCAACAACAGCGACGTGTGCCCACCAGACACCAAGAGCGCCACCGTCGGCAACTCCAGTTCGCCCACACGACTCTCGACACCCGCCACAGGCCGCAGTCCCTCGCCCTGCAACAGATCAGCACCAACATGCCCAACCAGGTGATTCACCGCGTACAGCGGCTTACCGAGTGCGATCGCTAACGCCTTTGCAGCGGACACCCCGACCATCAGTGCTCCGGCGAGGCCCGGGCCGCAAGTGACAGCAATTGCGTCGAGGTCTGCAAACGTGACGCCAGCCTCGTCGACGGCACGTTGCAGTGTTGGCTGGATCGCCTCAAGGTGGGCGCGGGCAGCCACCTCAGGCACCACTCCCCCAAACCGGGCATGCTCGTCCATCGACGAGGCAATCGTATTCGCGAGCAGCGTGCGCCCACGCACAATTCCGACACCAGTCTCGTCGCAACTCGTTTCAATGCCCAGTACGAGCGGTTCATCAGCGCTCATCGGCGATCCTTTATCTCTAACCTCATGACCACAGCATCAACGTTATCTGGCTGATAGTACCTGGGCCGCACCCCCATCTCGACGAAACCGAGCGCGCCATAGAGCGAACGCGCAACCGGATTATCGGCGCGCACCTCCAGAAATATCAGCTCAGCACCACCACCAGCCGCGATGTCGAGAAGCTCATTCATCAGTGCACGCCCGCACCCGCGGCCGCGCAGTTCAGGGTCAACCGCAATCGTTTGAATATCTGCCTCGCTACCGACCACGATGACGCCACCATAGCCACGCACCGCCCCGTGCTCGTCGAGCAACACCAGATAGGTGCGATAATCTCCGGTCAGCTCATCGAGCAAGAGTTGACGACTCCAGGCATCGCGTTGAAATACGGCCTGCTCGATCTGCCACAGCGCGTCGAGATCGTCTGCTGTGGCGACACGCAAGCTCGTGCGATCGCTCACGTAGACACTCGTTTCACTGCCGCAGTCGGCTTCACATCGGGGGCTCGCAGGTACAGCGCCTGATCATCTTCAAACGCTTGACCAAGCCCAAGCCTACGCACGGCGAGTTGCACGAGCCTCGCCGCCGGAATGCGCACAGGCCACACATCGGTCACCTGCTGCTCAAACGTGGCCCGCTGCTCGAGCCGCGCATCGACAGCACGAACCGGCTGGCCGTTCAGGTTAATCCCTGCGAACTCAGTGACGAACAGTTCGCGTCGTTTGGCATCTTGCACGACACGAAACCCGGTTGCTGCGTGCTGCTGCAGCACTGCTTGAGCCACGGCTTCGTGGCTCTGCACCGCGAGGACAGGCACCTCACGGGCCGCCGCGAATGCGCGCGCTGCAGACATGCCAATGCGAAGCCCCGTAAACGGCCCGGGCCCAATCCCAGACACCACCCGAGTGACCTCAGCCGGTTGCGCACCAGACAGTTCAAACACCCGCAGCAGCAGGTCGCCAACAACCTCAGCATGCCCCCTGGTGTCGTCGCTAGACACCTCGAAAATCTGGTCTGAGTAACCGAGCGCGACGCTACTCCCCAGTGCGGTGTCGATAGCAAGCAACACCTCACCGCCAAGTTGCTGTTCATGCAGCACACGTTCGGCCGGTGCCTGGCTGAACAACTCGATCGGCCACACCGGGCCCGCCTCGTCAGCGCTCGTTGAGGGCCCGGTGAGACCCGGCACGTACCCGCACATCAGAGCACTCCCCCGGCCCACCGCGGGCCATAACCGGTCACCACGATACGACGGGGTTCGATTGGCCCGTCGCTCATGTCGAGCGTGACTGCATCTGCATCGAGTCCTGCCCCCGCGCCTGTTGGCCGTTCGATCACGATCTCGACCCAAGACCCTTGTTCGTCGAGCAAGCCCGCACCCCATTCAGCGACGACTACCGAACCCTCGAAATCGAGGTCGAGATCTTCGAGTTCATGCGCGTCGGCAAGACGGTACGCATCAACGTGAATGAGTGGCGGCCCGTCGCCCAAAGCGGGGTGGGTGCGCGCCAGCACGAAGGTTGGGCTGGTGACTGGTCCACGCACTTCGAGCCCTTCACCGATGCCTCGCGTGAGCGTGGTTTTACCGGCGCCAAGCGGCCCCGTGAGCACGACAAGGTCACCTGCTACAAGGCGCCGACCCAGCCGCACCCCAAACTCGTGCATCGCGTCAGGGTGTGCCACCTCAAGTTTTTGTGTCGTGGCGACCGGCCGTTCAGAAGCAACCCGAACCACCCGCGAACCGATGCCGGCGACAATCTCATAGTTGATGGTGCCCATTACCTCAGCCCAGAGTTCTACGGGAGGCACCCCAGACGTCGGGTCACCAAACAGCACTACCGGGTCGCCAACCGTCACCTTCTTGCCCAGCTTGCCCAGGTCGACGATGCACTGGTCCATACCGATTCGCCCAACGATTGGGCAGTGTCGACCGGCAATGGTGACGGTCGCTCCCGAACCGTTCAACGCACGCGGCATACCGTCGGCATAGCCAAACGGGATAAGCCCCAGGGTGGTGTCGCTCTGAGCCACGTGGTTGTACCCGTACGAGACCCCAGTGCCAGCTGAGATGTGACGCAACGCCACAATCTCGCTTCGTAGCGTCATCGCAGGCACCAGGCCGAGGTCAGCCGAGGTCTTCCCAGCCATAGGGCTCAACCCATAGATCGCCATACCGACACGCACGGTGTTGTAGCGCAAATGTGGTGAGGCAAATGTCGCAGCTGATGCCGCGAGATGCACCATCTCGGGTTCAATACCACACTCGAGCAACAGCTCAATCGCCTCGTCAAAGCGCTGCTGCTGCTGTCGGTCAGCTGCCTCACCGGCGTTGGCGAGGTGGCTGAAGATGCCTCGCACACGCACCTGCCCCGCTGTCTCGAGTGCAGCACCGCGGGCAAACAGATCTCGCCACTCGTCGGGTGACGCGCCATTGCGACTGAGGCCCGTATCGAGCTTAAATTGCAGGTTGGCAGTCTTGCCCGCCCGGTGTGCTGCTTGAGCGAGTGAGTCGAGTTGAGACAGATGGCTGACGCCGATCTCAATGTCGTGTTCGACGGCCGCATCAAAATCGACGCCTGCGCCGTGCAACCAGCAGATGATCGGCGCAGTAATGCCCGCGTCTCGTAGCGCCAGCGCTTCTTCGAGATCTGCGACACCAAGCAGCGTGGCACCGCCTTCAATCGCAGCGGTGGCGGCGAAGCTGGCGCCGTGCCCGTAGCCGTTCGCTTTGATGACGGCAATGACTTGGCCGCCCGTCAACTCGCGAATGTGCTGCACATTGTGTCGAATCGCGGGCAGTGAGATCTCGGCGACACGCATCGACCCGGTTCTCATTGCTTATCTCCGTTCGCCGTGGGCTCGCTGTTTACCGAGGGCTCGCTGTTTTCTACCGAGTGCTCGCCATTCGCCGTTGAGTCGGGGCTGACCGCCGAGGCGGGAATATCCGTTGGGGCGGGCCCCGTGCATTCAACGATAACGAATGCGGGCGCCATGGTGCGCTCGTGGGTCATCGAGAGGTGCACGCGGTCAGCCCCCACGGCACGCAGCTCGTGTGAGAGCGCGCTCGTGTGCACGAACGACGGTGCTCGGTCAGCATCGCGTACCACTTGCATGTCATGCCAGCCGAGGCCTCGCGAATCGCCGAGCGCCTTGATCAGTGCTTCTTTCGCTGCGAAGCGGGCAGCTAGCGACGCGATGGGCAGCTCTCGCTCGTCTCCATAAAAGAGCCGGTCGCGCAGTGCCGGTGTGCGCTGCAGATGGCGATCGAAGCGTTCGATGTCGACCGTGTCTACACCAATACCAACGATCATTCGCTGCCTCTCATATGCGTCTCACGGTATCTGCGTTCACTCCACCGTCACCGTTCACTCAAACATCACCGTTCACTCAACCGTCACCGATTTGGCGAGGTTTCTGGGCTGGTCAACGTCGAGCCCCTTTGCTGTCGCAAGTTCGAGGGCAAACCATTGCAGGGGAACCACCTGCACAATCGGCTCAAAAATCGAGTCGACAAGCGGCAAGCGAATCACATCGTCTGCGAACGGTAGCACCAAAGTGTCACCATTCTCAACAATAGCGATCACCCTCGCGCCACGGGCGCGCATCTCTTGAATTTTTGACTCTACCTTCGAATGCATCACCGGCGACTGACGTGGGCTTGGCACCAGCACAAACACCGGTTGGCCGTGGTCAATCAGCGCGATGGGACCGTGCTTCAGTTCGCCTGCGGCAAAGCCTTCAGCATGAATGTAGGCAATCTCTTTGAGCTTCAGCGCCCCCTCGAGTGCCGTCGGGTAGCCAACGTGACGACCCAAGAACAGCACCGACCTGGTGTCGGCCATCCAGTGCGCCAGCTGGGCGATCTGCTCATGGGTAGCGACGGCTTCAGCGACGTGCCCGGGTAGAGATTCAAATGCGAGGATCGCTGCCGCCTCATCAGCCTCAGTAAGCGTGCCGCGCACGCGTCCGAGATGCAGACCAATGAGGTACAGAGCGGTGATCTGCGCTGTGAACGCTTTTGTCGAAGCGACCGCGACCTCTGGCCCGGCGTGCGTGTAGACCGCGGCGTCGCTCTCGCGCGGAATGCTCGCGCTTTGCGTGTTGCAGACTGACACGGTGGTAACGCCACGCTCTTTTGCGTATTTGACGGCCATCATCGTGTCCATGGTCTCGCCAGACTGGCTAACAGAAATCACCATGGTGCGATCTGTCAGCACGGGCTCGCGGTAACGAAACTCGTGGCTCAGTTCGACGCTCACCGGCACTCGCGCCCACTGTTCAATCGCATATGCACCGATCTGCCCTGCATATGAGGCGGTACCGCAGGCAACAATGATGATGCGATCGATCGCTTGCAGCGGCGCATCACCGAGAGCCGTGAGCTCGTCAATCTCGATGTGACCATCCACCACGCGACCGCGCACGGTGTTCGCGACGGCATCTGGCTGCTCGGAGATCTCTTTCGCCATGAACGAGTCCCAGCCGCCTTTGTCGGCGGCATCGGTGTTCCAGGCTACTTCGTATTCTTCGAACGAGACCGGTGCACCGTCGAAGTCGATAATTCGCACACTGTCAGGGGTGATAATCGCGATGTTGTCTTCTTCGACGGCCACTGCCCGTCGCGTGTAGCCAACAAATGCGGCGACGTCACTCCCCAAAAAGTTCTCGCCGTCACCCAGCCCAACGACGAGCGGTGAACTGTGCCGGGCGGCATACACCCGCGCAGGGTCGTCGCGATGCATCGCAAGCAGCGTGAACGTGCCGTGCAACCGTTTGACGACCGCACGGAACGCGGTCTCAAGGTCACCAGTGCGCGAGACTTCTAAGCCGAGCAGCGCCGCCACCACTTCGGTGTCGGTCTCACTCACCAGCTCAATACCGGCCGCATCGATCTCTGCTTTGAGCTCAGCAAAGTTCTCAACAATACCGTTGTGAATCAGCGCAAGCTTGCCGTCGTCACCCAGGTGCGGGTGCGCGTTCACATCGGTTGGGCCACCGTGTGTGGCCCACCGCGTATGCCCAATGCCAGTGCCCGTCGCAGCGATAGGTTGGTCATCAAGCAGTTCAACGAGTCGGGCGAGCTTGCCCGACCGTTTACGCACGTGCATTTCGCCGTAATCGTCAAGCACGGCAACTCCTGCCGAGTCGTAGCCCCGATACTCGAGACGTTTTAAGCCGCTGGTGAGCACCTCAAGGGTGTCTCCAGGGCCGACATAACCGACGATTCCACACATAACGAATATTTTAGTGGCACGATGGAGAGCAATGACTGAATACACGAGCACCATGACCAGCCCGTTTGAGCGGCCCGACTTCATTTCTCCCTTCATTGAGATTGACCGTGACGAATGGGCCCGGCTCGCGGGCGAGACTCCCATGCCGCTGACAGAGGCCGAGGTCGCGGTGTACCGCGGGCTCGGCGATCCTCTTGACCTTGCAGAAGTGAGTGAGGTGTATCGGCCGTTGAGTCGCTTAATCAACCAGTACGCGATTGCCGACCGTGAAAAGCACCGGCGCACCCGCAACTTTTTGAAGCGCATTGGCGATCAGCCGTCACCGTTTGTTGTCGGCATCGCTGGCTCGGTTGCGGTTGGCAAGTCGACGGCTGCCCGTATTTTGCGCGATATGCTTGCCCGCTGGCCAGAAACCCCGAACGTGCAACTCATCACCACAGACGGTTTTCTGTATTCGAACGCTGAGCTCGAGCGGCGCGGCATCGCACACCGCAAGGGTTTTCCTGAGTCGTATGATCGGCGTTCGCTCTTGCGATTCGTGTCGCAGGTGAAGTCAGGTGCCGCCGAGACGCTCGCGCCACACTACAGCCACCTCACTTACGACATTGTTGAGGGTGAGTACACCAGGGTGGCGCGGCCCGACATTCTCATCGTTGAGGGGCTCAATGTGCTGCAACCGCCCACGATGAAGCACCCACTTGCCGTCAGCGACCTGTTCGATTTTTCGATCTATGTCGATGCGCGCACGGCAGATATTCAGCGCTGGTTTACCGAACGATTTTTGCGGCTCAAGGATCGCGCGTTCAAAGATCCATCGTCGCACTTCAAACGCTTCGCATCGCTCGATGAAGAGGCCGCAATTGCGCTTGCGCATGAGTTCTGGAAGGGCATCAACGAGCCAAACCTCGTCGAAAACATTCGTCCGACCCGTGCCCGCGCCTCACTCGTGATGCGCAAAGAGGCCGATCACCGAGTCAAAAAGGTGCTGCTGCGCAAGATCTAGCGGCGTATGAGTGTCGGCAGGCGCAGCGGTCCTTGGCGACTCAGATCGCGAGGCGCTCTTTCACGATCGACGCGAGATCTTCTGCGAGTTGCTTCGCCTGCGCCTGGTCTGCAGC
>JAAZHL010000214.1 GCA_012510755.1 Leucobacter sp. | reverse complement strand
GTTGACAGCGGCCGCATAACCGAAGAAGCGGCCAAAACCCACACGCGGCGCTCAGTACTAATGCGCGTGCTCGGTGACGTCGACAGCTCTCCCGAGATCGACACCGAGGTGCTCGATACAAAACCCGGCGACCTGTGGCTGCTGTGTTCAGACGGCCTGTGCGGTTACGTCGAAGACGACGACGTTGAGCGCATTCTGTTGCGCCGCCATTCGCTGCAGGGCGCGGTCGACGGGCTCATCGATAAGGCTCTCTCGTTCGGTGCCCCAGACAACGTCACCGTCGTGCTGGTCGAGACCCAGCCGGGCCCGGCCTCGAACACCGAGCCGGGCGACCCACGCTTCGCCGGCTCAGCCGCAACCCAGCCAGACGAACAAGAAGAACTCTCGACCGCGCGGGTCAAGATCATGGGTCGCCGCCGCGCGATACGGCGAGCACAGCCAGCTGCAGAGAGCCACTTCGAACCGCGCGTTGACGGATACCTCAATGAGCTCATCGCTGAAACCAAACGCCGCAACCGGCGCAGGCGCCTGTTCTGGACCCTCGGTCTGCTCGCAGTCGTTGCCGTGCTGCTGGGCGGTGTTGCGCTCGGCTACCAGTGGACGCAAAGCCGCTACTTCGTGGGCACGGACGGGCAAACCGTCATCATCTACCAGGGTGTGCAACAAAACATTGGTTCGATCTCGCTCAGCTCGGTCGCTGAGAACACCGAGATTCCGTTGACCGCGCTCGACGGTCTCGAACGACGCCAGATCGAACGCACCCTCAGCGCCGGCTCACTCGAAGAGGCGCGTGAGATCGTTGCAAGGCTCGGGGCGGTGAGCACGTCATGAGTGACACGGGCAACACCAGCAACACGGGCACCACGCAGTCCCGCACGAAAGACGCTCGCACAAGCGAAACCGTGCTGCAGCGCATCACCGCGCTGCGCGCACCTCGTTTGCTGCGCGGACTCGAACTGTCGCTGCTGCTGTTCGCACTCGCTATCGGCGTCGCGGCGGTTGTCATTGTTGATCTCACGGTCAACGAGCAGCTCACCACCGCGCTGCTCTTGCCTGGTGTGCTCTTCATCATCGCGGTGCTCGGCCTCCACATCGCGACCCGCATTACGGCCCCCGATTCAGACCCGCTCATCTTGCCGTTGGCCGCCGCACTCAACAGCATTGGCATCGCCCAGCTCTACCGCATCGACCTCGCAAACGGTGACAGCGGCTGGGAGGCGTTCTCTGTGCGCCAGCTCGTATGGGCCACGATCGCGGTGGTCGCCGCCATCGTCGTGCTCACTGTCGTGCGCAACCATCTGACCCTGTACCGCTACACCTATCTCTTCGGCCTCGGCGCGCTCGTGCTGTTGTTGCTGCCCATGATTCCCGGGCTCGGCGTCGAGGTGAACGGTGCACAGGTCTGGATCTCAATCGGCGCCTTCACCTTTCAACCCGGCGAGATCGCCAAGATCATGCTCGCGATCTTCTTCGCGGGCTATCTAGTGCGCAACGCCGACGCACTCTCGATGGTCGGTAAAAAGGCGCTGGGCATCAGGTTTCCGCGTGGCCGCGATCTGGGCCCACTCATCGTGTTCTGGCTGCTCGCGATGGCGGTGCTCATTTTTCAACGTGACCTCGGCACCTCACTACTCTACTTCGGACTGTTTCTGTCGATGCTCTATCTGGCGACGGGCCGCGTCGGGTGGGTCGTGCTGGGCGTCGGGCTCTTTCTCGCTGGCGGCATCGCCGCAAGCCAACTCTTCGACTTCGTCGGCAATCGTTTCGCCAACTGGCTCGACCCGTTTGCTGACCCGCTCGGCGCCAGCTACCAGCTGGTGCAGGGGCTCTTCGGCATGGCCAACGGCGGCATGACCGGCACTGGTCTCGGGCAAGGCTTTCCTGACGACACCCCCTATGCCGAGAACGACTACATCTTCGCGAGCCTCGGTGAAGAACTCGGCCTCGTGGGGCTCTTCGTGATTCTCGCCGCCTATCTGCTGCTGGTGGGCCGCGCGCTGCGCATCGGTTTCGCGGGCCAAGACGACTTCGGCAAGCTGCTGGCCGCAGGCCTCGGCTTCATCATCGCCCTGCAGGTGTTCATTATTGTGGGCGGCATCACCCTCGTCATTCCGCTCACCGGTCTGACCCTGCCGTTTCTTGCGGCCGGCGGCAGCTCGCTCGTGTCGAACTGGGTGATCGTCGCGTTGCTTTTGCGCATGTCGAACTCGATTCGCAACCGACCGAAGTTGGTGATTCGCGCATGAACAAGCAGTTGAAAGCGCTCACACGCACCATTTTTGGCATGTTTGCGGTGTTGTTCGTGTCGGTCACGATGATTCAGTTCGTGTTCGCCGACGAACTGCGCGACAACGAACACAATCAACGCACCATTAAGAACAGCTACAAGATTGAGCGCGGCTCAATTCTTGTCGACGGCAACCCGATCGCCTTTTCGACGCCAACCGACGACAGCTATCGTTTTCAGCGCCAGTATGTCGACGGCCCCATGTATGCGCCCATCACCGGCTACTTCTCACGCAGGCAAGGCATGACGGGGCTCGAGAGCGTGATGAACAGCGATCTTTCAGGCCTCAGTGGTTCACAGTTCTTTACGAGGATCATGCGTACCATCACCGGCGAAGACCCGCAGGGCAGCTCGGTCGAGACCACCATCGACCCGGCCGCACAGCTTGCGGCGTGGGAGGCGATGACCGGTTACCAGGGCGCCGCAATTGCCCTCGACTATGAGACCGGCAAGGTTCTGGCGATGGTGTCGCGGCCGAGCTATGACCCCAACCTGCTGTCGCTGAACAACGATGGCGAAGTCATTGCCAATTACGCTGAGCTCGAGGGTGACCCGAGCGATCCTCTGTTCAATAGAACTATTGGTGGCGATCTCTACCACCCCGGGTCAACATACAAGCTGCTCACTGCCGCCGCCGCAATCGAAAACGGCACTGCGACGCCAGAGAGCACGTTCGCGAACCCTGCCTCGCTGCAGTTGCCGCAGTCGAGTGCCGTGATGACCAATGCGTGGAACGGCGCCTGCGGCGACGGCGGCGCAACGACCACGCTCATGCAGGCCATCACCCAGTCGTGCAACATTCCGATCGCTGAGCTCGCCATGAGCATGGACCGCGACGCGGTGCCCGAGATGGCGCGGGCGTTCGGCTTCGAGCAAGACCTGACGATTCCGCTCTCGGTCACCCCAAGCGTGTCACCAAACCCGACCGACCAGGCACAAACAGCCATCGCATCGATCGGACAGCTCGCCGTGCGTGCCACCCCACTGCAGATGGCCATGGTCTCTGCCGGCATCGCAAACGACGGTGTGGTGATGGCTCCCCAACTCGTTGAGCGCGTGATCACCCCAGACCTGCGCACTGAGCAACCATTTGAAGCCATCGAGTTCGCGACCCCCATCTCGAGTGCAACCGCCAGCCAACTGCAGCGGATGATGCAGCAGGTGGTTGAGGCCCCCGACGGCTCGGGCAGATTGGCTCGCATCGAAGGGGCGCGCGTGGGCGCGAAGACGGGCACTGCCGAAAACGGCGAGAACGAGAGCGGTGGCCCCAGACCCGATACCCTCTGGTTCACGGGGTACGCAGAACTTGACGGCAAGAAAGTCGCGGTTGCTGTGGTGATCGAGAATGGCGGCGGGCCAGAACATGATTTTGCGGGACTGTCTTCACAGCTTCCCGTTGCAGTCGGAACACAGATAATGGAAGCGGTGTTGTACCAATGAGACCAGCAGCTGGAATGACGTTTGGCGGGCGCTATGAGCTCGGTACTCGTATTGCCGTCGGTGGCATGGGCGAGGTTTGGCGCGCAAGCGACAGCATCATTGGCCGCACCGTCGCCATCAAGATTCTGAAAGACGAATACATGGGCGACCCTGGCTTTCTAGAGCGTTTTCGCGCTGAAGCCAGGCACGCTGCGCTCGTCAATCATGAGGGCATCGCCAACGTGTTTGACTATGGTGAAGAACAAGGATCAGCGTACATCGTGATGGAGCTGGTGCCCGGTGAGCCGCTGTCGGCCATCATCGAGCGCGAGGGGCGCCTGCCCTCTGATCGGGTGCTCGGCATCGTGGCGCAGACGGCCACCGCGCTGCAGGCCGCCCATGATGCGGGGCTGGTGCACCGTGACATCAAGCCCGGCAACCTGCTGATCACGCCCGAGGGTCGCGTCAAGATCACCGATTTTGGTATTGCGAGAATAGCCGACCAGGTGCCGCTGACCGCCACCGGCCAGGTGATGGGCACCGTGCAATACCTTGCACCGGAGCAGGCGAGTGGCCACACGGCGACGTCGTCAACCGACATCTATTCGCTCGGCATCGTCGCCTACGAATGCCTCGCAGGCAAGCGCCCCTTCACTGGCGAGTCGCAGGTCGCGATTGCGATGGCGCAAATCAACGACACTCCCCCGCCGTTGCCCGAAGACGTACCGTTGCCGGTACAGCGGCTGGTGCAGTCTTGCCTCGCAAAAGACGCGGCGGGCCGCCCCGCGACGGCGGCAAAGCTCGCGCAGGCAGCGACTGCCCTGCACCGCGGTAACGTGCAACTTGCCGCGAGTTACGTACCGCAAATCGCTGGCCCGGCCGTTGCCGACGCGACCCGGGTCATGAATGCCTCGTCGCTTGATGACGCGCCCACAACCGCACTGCCGCAGACCTCAGCCCTCGTGGGCGCTGCGCCACTTACGGCAGAGGGCGAAGAACCCGGCGAGGTCGTCGAAGAGAAGAAGCGCAGTCCTTGGACGTGGCCGCTCATCACGCTTGCCGTGTTGCTCTTGCTCATTGGCGGTGGCACTGCCATCGCGCTGTTCGGTGGCGGCGGTGGCGGTGAAGAACCGACACCCACGACGTCTCGACCGACTACTTCGACGACGACCACCGCAAAGGATTATGCCGAGATCGATAAAGCCAATTTTGTGGGCAAGAATGCCGACGAAGTCGTGGGCATGCTCACCGAGATGGGCTACACCAATGTGGTGAAGCAGGCAGGCAACCCGGCGCCCGACGATCAGGCAAACCTCGTGACCGATGTCAGCCCGACCGGCAAGCAGGTCAAGTTCAGCCAGCAAATTACGGTCACCTACAACGTGCCGTACGGTGATGCCGGCACACCAGCCGCACCGGCGAACGCGCCCGCTCAGGTTGAATCTGGTCAAGATTTCACCGTCACCCTGTCGTCGGCGAGCGTCTGCCCCACTGGGCTGACTGCGGGCGATTTCAACGTAACGGTCGAAGGGGACGGCTCGCTCGCGAGCCTGTCAGGTTCGACGGCAAACCTACGAGCTGCAACACTTGAACCTGGCGCTGCTGATGGCGCGATCACCGTGAGCTACACCGTAACCTGTACTGGCGATGGTGTGCAGCGGGTCTCACCCACCTCTGCGGCGACCTCAGTCGTGGTGAAAGCACCCGCGGTAATCCCGACGCCGGGTGATGAAGACGCAGATGCTGACGCTTCGTGACCACAACTGCACGTAGAAATCACGACTCGACCCTAGACTAGAGAAGAATTCACACACTTCAGGAGAACACATAGATGTCGCAGACTGCCGCTCCAGGGGCTGAGCGCATGTTGGCTGGTCGCTACGCGATCGGTGAACTGCTTGGTCAAGGCGGCATGTCCACGGTCTATCGCGGCACCGATGTGAAGCTTGGCCGGCAGGTCGCCATCAAGGTCATGCGGGCGACCCTCGCCAATGATGAAGAATTTCGATCGCGTTTTCGCCAAGAGGCGCAGTCGGCCTCGCGCCTCGCACACCCGAGCGTGGTACGAGTGCTCGATGCGGGTGATGACCTGATTCAAGCCCCCGAGGGTCCGCAGCGCCTGCCGTTCATTGTCATGGAGTTTGTTGATGGCAAAGACCTGCGGCAGCTGCTCGCCGAAGATCAGCTGAGCCCGACAGAGGCATGTCGAGTCGTTGATGCCGTGTTGAGCGCGCTCGAGTATTCGCATCGCGCGGGCATTGTGCACCGTGACATTAAGCCAGCGAACATCATGATCACGAAGGCCGGCCAGGTCAAGGTGATGGACTTCGGCATCGCACGAGCGGTGTCTGAAACGTCGTCGACCATGCAGCAGACAACGGCGATTCTCGGCACTGCTGCCTATTTTTCACCCGAGCAGGCCAAGGGCGAGACGGTCGACACTCGTACCGACCTCTATTCGACCGGTGTGTTGCTGTATGAGCTGCTCGCGGGAATGGTGCCGTTTCGTGGTGACACGGCGGTGGCAGTCGCCTACCAGCATGTGAGTGAACGCCCACAGTCACCGAGCACGCACAACGCCGAAATCACCCCCGAAATCGACCGGGTCGTATTGCACTCGCTCGCAAAAGATCGCAATCGACGTTTTCAGACGGCATCTGAGTTTCGTGAAGCACTTCGCCTCGCTGCCTCGGGTGTGATGCCGAAACTCGACGACGGCTCTGACCAGGCGTCGGTGTTGTTCAGTGCTGGTGAAGAAGTGTCTGAGTCAGACCTCGCTCTGCGCCGGCTCTCAGAGACTGGCGGTGCAACCAGATCGCAGAGCCGCCCGCCAGTGATGTGGGTGTGGGCCGCGATTCTTACGGTTGCCGCGATTATTGCTGCCGTCGCGTTTTGGGTGGTAACCATGGTGCCGGGCTCATTTGTGCCCGAGAGCAGCCGCGAGGTGCCCGACCTGATCGGGGTCAAACAAGATGCGGCGATTGAGCAATTGCTGAACCTCAACCTCGTGCCTATTCTCGAAGAGGTCGCCTCTGACGAGGTTGGCGCAGGCGGTGTGGTCGGCACCGACCCAGAAGCTGGCATTCGTGTCATGAAAGAGAGTGAGATCACCCTCTTTGTGTCGATCGGCCCCGAAACCCTGAGGTACCGGCGTACGATCGGTTGTCGCTTGAGCAATTCACCGAGCAGGTCGAGGCTGCAGGGCTGATCGTAGGCAGTGTGACCGAGCAAGATGACGCGCGTTTGCCGGCAGGCAGAGTCATTTCTTCGTCGCCCGGGCCGGGCAACCCACTGCACCGCGGTGGCGCCATTGATGTAGTCATTGCGAGCGGCAAAGTGGCCATTCCCGATGTCCGTGGTCAGGCCCTTGCCGCAGCAACACAAATGCTCGACGGGTTGGCGAGTGTCGTGCCTGTGCCGCGAACCGACTGCACAATGGAAACTGGTTTTCCGGTCATTGCACAGTCGCTGATTGGTCAACAGCCCCAGAGATCGCAGATCACCCTGACCTCCTGCACCGGTTAGTTGCCCGCGAGCTGTCCGCCCCCTGAATTGGCTAGTCTCCCCCCTGCAACGGCTAGTTACCCGCTGCATAAGATCGCACAACACAATCCTGCGGTCGGAGATCCTTCTTCGGTCGGAGGAATTGTCAAGAAATCCACCGACTGAGTGCTGAAATCCGACCGAAGCGGCGGCGCCCAGTTGGGCTGGTGTGGGTTGAGTGGGCTGGCCTGCGACTGGGCTTCGACAGGCTCAGTCGCTTGCAAGCAGCGGCGAGATGGGTGCCGGGTTCAGTCGCCTGCGAGCAGCGGTGAGAGGGTGGCGGCAACCGCCGCAGCGTTGGCAGCGCCACAGACTTGCAACCAGTTGCCGAGCTGACGGTAGCCACCCTCGGTCAGCACTGACTCGGGGTGGTATTGCACCCCATAGATCGGCTGCTCGTGGTGCCGCAAGGCCATGACGATGCCGCCGTCAGTCTCTGCGGTCACGTGCAGCTCGGCTGGCACGGTGTCGCGCACGACCGCCAGCGAATGGTAGCGGGTGGCACGAAACTCTGGGCTGACACCGGCGAAGAACTCGTCGCCGCCGTGGCGCACGACCGACACCTTGCCGTGCATAAGTTCGTCTGCGTGGGTGACGGTCGCACCCAGTGCTTCAGCAATGGCCTGGTGTCCCAGGCATACCCCCAGCAGCGGTACACCGGTACGCAGTGCCAGATGCACCATCGCAATCGAGACTCCCGCGTTTGTCGGGGTGCCGGGGCCGGGAGAGATCAGCACACCATCGAACTCTGCGACGAGCTGCTCAAGGCCACCAACGCTCACGTCATCATTTCGAATCACCATCGTCTCGGCGCCGAGCTGCTGCAGATAACCGTTCAGTGTGTAGACAAAGCTGTCGTAGTTATCAATTACCAAAATGCGGGTCATTATTCTCCACCAACCGTCGCAATCTCTTCGGCCTCAATGAACTGTGCCGCCCACGGGTAACCATAGAAAACGAGCCCGTACACCAGCGCCGCAAGCACCACCAGCATAAGCAAGACGCGCACGACCGCGGGCCCCGGGAAAAACCGCCATATCAGCGAGAACATAACTATACCGCCTCTATCGCAGGGTTGAACTCGAGCAGCTCTGCCGGTGGTCCGTCACTGCTCGGCTGAAAGTCTTCTAGCACGGCGTAGGCGATGGCGCGCTCTGCGATGCTCCAATTCTCAGGATGGCAGGTCGTCAATGTCAGCACCTGATCTTCACCGGGCACCCCGTCAAGTCTCGGAAAGGGTGAGAGCACATCGGTCTCGTGCGGCCACACATATTCCAGCGAACGGAACCGGTAGGTGTACCACCCTTGGGCGGTCTCAATAAAAATCGCAT
This sequence comes from Leucobacter sp., assembly GCA_012510755.1. Lineage (GTDB taxonomy): Bacteria > Actinomycetota > Actinomycetes > Actinomycetales > Microbacteriaceae > Leucobacter. Next base: position 883 of record JAAZHL010000214.1, on the reverse strand, counting down.
CGCCCACCCGCAGACTCATAATGTCTCGGAACGGGGTCGTAAACGGCCCCGACCGGTGCGCTGCCAGACCCATGTTGCCCGGTTCACCGGGCATCTGGGTCGAGTCGTAACGCCCGATGCCCTTATCGCCAGCGTTCAGCACCTGCCGTGACGCCGTGCCCTCTGAGATGACATTTGCGAAGGTGTTGCCGAACGTCGGAATGTAGATCACCCCAAAGTCTTCGTTCGCACCCACCAGGGCGGTGGCCGGCACGACACCCGGTTCAACGGGTGCGGTGGGTTCGGGTGACGTCGCCCGCAGCTGCGCAGACACCTGTCTAGAAATCTCGACCTGTTCGCCTGCAACCACGACGGTGGTGTACCACGGCTGCCACAGCAGATAGCCGCCCACGATGAGCCCCGCAACAAACAACAACTCACCGATTACGGTGAGCGGGCTGAGTCTCGCTCTCGCGCGACGCCTCTTGCGATGTCGACCACTCATGGGCTCAATTCTAGGTGTGATCGCTGAGAGCACACCTGAACCGTATAGAATCATTGGCATGGCTGCAGCAGGTAAAGATGTGAGCAAGCAACGCTCGAAGCAAATGGACGAACTCAGCAAAGAAGAGGCCGCTGCGCTGCGTCGTGAAGCACCCAACCCAGTGTGGTTCAAGCCACTCATGTTTGGCTTCATGCTGCTCGGGCTGATCTGGATCGTCGTGTACTACATCACCAGTACCACTGCGACGCCGCTGCCGATTCCCGCCCTCGGTCAGGGCAACATTTTTGTTGGGTTCGGTCTCGTGCTCGTGGGCTTCATGATGACCCCGTGGTGGAAGTGATTTCGAGAATCACATCAGTGTAATTCTCCCCAGGTGTTGATAAGCCTGTGGATAACTTT
>JAAZHL010000213.1 GCA_012510755.1 Leucobacter sp. | reverse complement strand
TGCGTGCCCGCGTGATGTCGGCCTCGACTGCCTCACCGTATTCTTCGCTCTCGAACGCGTCACGCACCTCGTCTGCGTCAAGGCCGACCTCTTCGCCGAGCTCAGCCAGCACCTCGACGTCTGAGACTTTCAGACCATCGGTGAAATACGCTTTGAATAGCCGCTCTTGCATCTCTGACTGCAGACCCTGCGACTTTGCGAGGTGCAAGACACGGTGCATACGACCGGTGTTGGTGTGTTGCAATTTGTCCCAGTTCAGCTCGATTCCCTCAAGCGCCGCCATCTGCTTCATCTGGTCGAGCATTTGGTCGACCTGCTCGCGCGACATTCCCTTGTGTTTCGACAAGAAATCAACTTCACTGCCGTCAAAATCTTCTGGGGTATCGGGCGCGAGCTCGTAACTGTGGTGCTCGATCTCGACGTCAATGTCAGGGTTCGATGCGCTAAACGCGGCGATACCCTTCTCAAATCGTTGCTTGCCGATATAGCACCACGGCCAGGCGATGGCGCTCCAGATATCAACGCGAATAGTGTCAGTCATGGTGGGTACAGCGCCGCGCCGTCGCAGGTTATTCCCGTGATCTTACAGATATGCGAAAGTGAAGGTCACAGTCGATCATCTGGAGGGGCGCATGACCCGAACGCAACGCACCGTCTGGCCTGTGTGGGCCGAAATGAGTACGGCAGCACTCGCAGTCGCGCTCGGTACTACCCTGTTTCTCGTCAGTCTCTCAGTGCAGCAGATTGCCATCGTCACCGGCACGGGCGCCGCAATCATCGGTCTCGCAATCGCCTGCCGCACTGGCGAGACCCACCTACACGCATGGGTGAACCGGGCGACTGGTATTGCGTTGCTGGTCGTTGGCGTACTCATGGCCGTCTGGCCAGACTCGGGCGCACCCTGGCTAGCCAAGGTGCTCGCGCTCACAGTGATCTTTCACGGCGTCATGACGTTCGTGTCGGCAGTTCGCGGCTCGCGCGACCACCGGGTTGCAACTGCGCTTATTTCGCTCACCAGCATCTGCATGGGCGTTGTCGCATTCTCGTGGCCAGTGCTCACTATTGCACTGTTCAAACTTGGTATCGGCGCTTGGCTCGTATTTACCGGCATACGCATGCTCATCGAAGCAGTGCGCACGCTGCGCACAACCGCCTCCTCACCGGTAGTCACTGCCGCTGCCCCTGCCCCAACGCATTCCCCTCGCTCGTCTCAGCACCCTGGTGAGCCAGTGCACAACAGTGAGCCAGCTGACACGAGCGAACCAGCGATCGGCTCCGCGAAGCCGCAGCGACGATTTGCTAGCTGGGCCCGAAGCATTGCCGCAGCCATCGCCCTGCTGCTTGCGGTCAGCGCCGCATATGGCAGCGCCCAGCTGTTCGCGGGCACACCGCTCCCGACACCCGACTCGTTCTATGCCACCCCCGCAGAGGTTCCCTCACAGCCCGGCCAGCTCATTCGCACCGAGCCCCTCACAGTCGGTGTACCAGCAGGCACCCAGGCCTGGAAGATGCTCTACACGACCAGCCACCCCGACGGGTCGCCGGCGATTTCGAGCGGCACGATCCTCGCCCCTGAATCACCAACCGACGGCGAACTGCCGCTGCTCACTGTCTCGCACGGCACCACCGGAGTCATCGACGGTTGCGCCCCGTCGCTCAGCTCGACGCCATTCGCCGACGGCGCAGGCACCGCGATGGCCGAGCTCGTCGCCTCGCACGGCTGGGTGGCGGTCACTTCTGACTACACCGGCATGGGCACCGCTGGCACCGCCGCCTACCTCGTCGGCGAAGCTGAAGCCCGAAACGTGCTCGACGCCTCACTCGCAGCTCGCCAATTCGAAGAACTCACCGTCTCGCATGAGACCGTCGTGTGGGGGCATTCACAAGGCGGGCAGGGCTCACTGTGGACAGGCCAGATCGCGGCAGACTACGCACCAGAACTGCAGGTGCTCGGCATTGGCGCGTTCGCCCCAGCCGCCGACCTCTACGGCCTCGCCGATGCTGACAAGAACACTGCACCCGGCAAAACCGTCTCGGCCTATATCGCAAGCACCTGGAACGACGTGTTTCCATCGCTCGAACTCTCGCAACACCTCACCCCAGGATCAGCGAACCCAGCCCAACGCATCTCACAGTTCTGCTTCAACGGCAGCGATGCACTGTCGGCCATCATCATGGGCACCCAAGTGCCCAACCAGATATTTCCAGACAGCCTGCTCGACGGCCAATTCGGCGACCTACTCAAAGCACAAACTCCGACTGGGCCCTTCCCCGCACCCGTGCTCGTCGCGCAAGGGCTCGCTGACCCGCTCGTGCTGCCCCACCTACAGCAGCACTGGGTCGACGACCGATGTGACGCTGGCGAAGTCATCGACTACCGCACCTTCGAAGGGCTCAGCCACGTCGACCTCGTCGCCGCAGACTCACCACTCACGCAGCAGCTCGTGACATGGACTCTCGAGCGCTGGGCTAACGACCCGGGCCCGACGAGTTGTGTGTCCCAGCAGTACGCGGGCACTGCGCCCTCAAGCTAAGCCGCACAATGCTGGCCTCAGCTGAGTGCCAGCGTGCACCGACGCCGCGGGCTTTCGCCTGAGCTAGCGTCGCTCGGCAACGTGTGCGCCTTGCACGGGCCCCGTCACCATCACCGCCGCAGTCCCGGCACGCTTGAATGCGCTCAGCAGTTCGCTCGCGGTTAACGCGTCAGGCATCAAGAACGCGCAAGTCGGCCCAGAACCCGAGACGATAGCGGCAAGCGCACCCCGCGACTCGCCAAACTCGAGTGTCTCGCCAAGCTCAGGCCGCAACTTAAGTGCGGCCGCCTGCAGATCGTTCTGCATCGCTTCGGCGAGCGCCACCGCATCACCAGCACGAACTGCCTGCAGCGTCGCCGCGTCGACCATCACCGACTCAGGCGCAGGGGGCAGGTCTGCGTGGTTGCGTTCACGATGCCGATCGAGTTCGCAATAGACCGCAGGGGTCGACAACCCCTCATCTGCGAATGCGAGCACCCAATGGTATTCACCCTTCGCAAGCGCATGGCTCAGCCGATCGCCACGGCCGACACCGATTGCCGTGCCACCCTCGAGCGCAAACGGAACATCGGCGCCGAGCTCGGCAGCCAGCGGCAACAGCCTCGACCGTCCGAGACCGGTCTGCCAGAGCTCATCGCATGCGATCAAGGTCGCTGCAGCGTCAGCTGATCCCCCGCCCATACCACCCGCAATCGGCACGCGCTTCACGATGTGCAAATCGACACCGTGCGCGTAACCGGTTGCGCGCGCCACCAGCTTGGCGGCGCGAAGAGCGATGTTGCTG
>JAAZHL010000032.1 GCA_012510755.1 Leucobacter sp. | reverse complement strand
GGGCTGGTGCTGACGAAGCTTGATGGTTCTGCCAAGGGTGGTTTTGTGCTTGCGGTGCAGCAGAAGACTGGCCTGCCAATCAAGTTGGTAGGGCAGGGCGAGGGGATCGGTGACCTCACCGGTTTCACTCCGCACGTGTTTGCTCAACAATTGGTTGGGTGAGACTCTGCGAGGCCTTGTAGGTCCGCAAGATACCAGCTGCAGGCGTACGCGGTAAGATCGTCTCATCATGGCGACTTTCGGAAACCTTTCTCAGCGGCTCACCGACACATTTAAGAATCTGCGGGCGAAGGGCAAGCTCAGCGCAGCAGACGTTGATGGCACGGTGCGCGAAATTCGACGTGCGCTGCTCGAGGCAGACGTGTCGCTCGATGTGGTCAAAGATTTCACTGCGAAGGTGCGCGAGCGCGCGCTTGGTGATGAGGTCAACAAGGCGCTCACCCCTGCTCAGCAGGTGGTGCAGATTGTCAACGACGAACTCGTCGAGATTCTTGGTGGCGAACAGCGCCGCCTGATCTTTGCGAAGCAACCCCCGACGGTCATCATGTTGGCTGGTCTGCAGGGCGCCGGTAAGACGACGCTCGCGGGCAAGCTTGCGAAGTGGCTCAAAGATCAGGGCCACACTCCGTTGCTCGTCGCGTGTGACTTGCAGCGCCCGAATGCGGTTACCCAGTTGGGCGTCGTCGCTGAGCAGGCAGGGGTGGCGATCTTTGCGCCCGAGCCCGGCAACGGGGTCGGCGACCCGGTCAAGGTCGCGAAGGCTGGCGTGAAAGAGGCTGCGACGAAGCAGCACGATTTTGTGATTGTTGACACCGCTGGTCGTTTGGGCGTCGATGCCGAGCTCATGAAGCAGGCGAGCGACATTCGCAAGGCAATTGACCCCGATGAGGTGTTGTTTGTCATTGACGCGATGATCGGTCAAGACGCGGTAGCGACCGCAAAAGCCTTCCAAGAGGGCGTCGATTTCACGGGCGTGGTGCTCACGAAGCTTGATGGTGATGCCCGCGGTGGCGCTGCGCTGTCGATTCGGGGCGTGACCGGCAAGCCGATCCTTTTCGCATCAACTGGCGAGGGCCTTGCCGAGTTCGAGCCGTTCCACCCTGATCGTATGGCGAGCCGCATTCTCGACCTTGGTGACATTCTCACGCTCATTGAGCAGGCGCAGCAGGCCTTCGATGAAGATGAAGCTCGCAAGGTCGCCGAGAAGATCGCGACCGAGCAGTTCACGCTTGACGATTTTTTGAAGCAGATGCAGCAGCTTCGCGGTGCTGGGTCGATCAAGAAGATGATGGGCATGTTGCCTGGCATGGGCAAGATGAAGGAGCAGCTCGAGAATTTCGATGAGCGCGAGATCGTGCGCACCGAGGCGATTATTCAATCGATGACGAAGGCCGAGCGTGCGAACCCAAAGATTTTGAATGGCTCGCGTAGGCTTCGCATTGCACGAGGATCGGGCGCCACCGTCACCGAGGTGAACTCTCTCGTGCAGCGCTTCGATCAGGCCGCCAAGATGATGAAGACGGTGGCCAAGGGTGGCGTGCCGCAGATTCCCGGTATGGGGGCCATGCCTGGCATGGGCGGCGGGTACGCGGGTAAGAAGAAGCAGCAGGTGAAGGGCAAGGGCGCGCGACGTTCTGGCAACCCGGCGAAGCGTGCGCAAGAGGCTGCCGCGCAGCCAGCCACGAGTGGTGGTTCAGGGTTTGGTCTCGGTGCTGGCGCAGGAGCCGGTGGTGCGCAGCCGAGTGAGGCAGATCTCGCACAGCTTCAGCAGATGCTCGGTGGCCGCTAACTGTCAGGCCTAGCGCGGGTGGAGCGCGAGAGCGCGAGAGCGCTGGTGCGCGAAACGAAGACATCGATACGGTGAGGGATTCGAGGTACAGCGTGACACGGGTGGCAGCAGATGGCTACGACGAAGCGAACGCGCCGAGAAATAATCCACTTGCCTACCCGGGGGTGTGGCCAGCGACCTCAGTGCTGATTGGTGCAGAGCGGGTCTGGCAACTGCTTGACTCAAACGGGCAACAGCTCAGCCGGGCCGAAGGCCATGCGAGCAATGGTGCCGAGCGAATCCCTGAGCGGCTGAGCGCCAGCAGGGTGCGTCTCAGCGAACCAGAGATCGACGAATACGGGTTCAGCACCGCGGTGTACCCACACCTCATGAACGTGCTAGAGAAGAAGTTTTCGGTTTCGGTTGATGCGCGTGTACCGGTGCTGGCTATTGGGTCGAACGCGGCGCCCTCGCAACTGCGCAGCAAGTTTCACAGCACCCCTTCGGCGTTGCTCATTCCCTCAGTGCTGGCCACGGTTGAGGGCATCGCTGTCACCTATTGTTCGTTTGTTGCCTTTTATGGCTCGGTTCCAGCGACAATCATTCGCGACCCCGGCAGCACCGTGCAACTGGCCGTGCAACTGCTCGATCAGCGTCAACTGGCAGAACTCGACGCATCTGAGTCTCCGAGCTATCGCCGGGTGTGGCTTGACGAGGGTGTGCGGGTCACGCTTGAGACTGGAGAAGTATTACCCGGCGTCTACGCATACGTTGCAGACCGTGGGTATCTCGCCGACGGCGATGAACCGCTGCGCATGCGCGTGCCTGGGGACGCTGCGAATAATGCTTTCGACCAGCGACAGCTCATTGAACATCTCTTGCAAGATGAGGGGCTGCGCAGGCAACTCGGTCGCACCCCCGAAGCGTTTGTTGCCGCAGGGCAGGCAGACAAGGCGCGGGTGACCAAAGCGCTGCAGGCGAGTGAGTTTTCGAGAGTCGACAATGAGTTGTTCGAGCTCGAGAACCAGATGGGGCTGCCGGTGAAACGGTATGGCGCACTCATGCCGATTGAGCAGAAGGTGCCGAATGTTACCGAGCCGGGCGTGAGCTATGGACGCTGTAAGGGCACGCCTGATGGCCTCGCGCGTGGCGGCTTGTCTGTGGTACGCATGCCGCGCGCGACGCACGAGCGCCTCGGCAAACCCAAAGTTGTAGAGGTGTCTTCGTATCGGCTGTACGCGCACCTCGACGGTGCCGCACCAACCGCCCTGGCAGCAGTCATTGTGAATCAAGACCCCGATGCTGACGAACAACTCATCGAGGTCGATCAGGTCTTGCGAATGGCGACGGGGCTGAATCTCGGTGATGTGGTGAGGGTGCGGGTCGCTTCGCTCAACCGCGGTGGAATTTACGATTGGCTGATTGGCAAGCCAACCTATCTGAGCATGCGCGTGACCCTTGCCGATACCTCGTCTGCAGAGCGTGATGTCGTGCTCATGTCGGGACTTTCGCTGCAGCTCTTGGGCTTGTCTTCTGGTGACTACCTGATTCTTGAGGGCAGTCCAGACGCGCGCGGGCAGGTCGGCAGCCTGCGGTTGAAAGCCTTCGAGGCGCCCGTCGAGGTGCTCGAACAGCGTGCCGAAGTGACTGGTGGCACCTGGGGTGCGCGCTTTCCAAATGCGCGAGATGCGCTGGGGGTTGATCCTGACCTGCCCCTCGTGTTCGTCGACTCAGAGATTCGCTCACGTCTGGGCCTGTCTGGTGTCAGTCTGGCATCAGTGCGTGCCAGGCCAAGCAGGTTGCAACAGTTCTTTGGTGAGATGCGAGAGATGCTGAATGTGCTTGCTATCGCGTTTATTAGCATGGTGATTCTCGCCCCGAGCGTGTGGCTCGGGGTCGTGCTCACGATTGCATTAATTGCGATGTCGTTCTTGCTGATCTTGAACAAAATGAAGCGTAAGCTCTCGCACCAGTTGAAGATTCTGCCGTCTTCTGGGCGACCTCATGAGTGACGATCGTGGCTATGGAATATGTCAGTGTTGCGCATACGGTGAATAAAACTCCTGATCGTGACAAGAATTGCAATCTCGGCTCGGCCGTGCGAAAATAGATCGTTCGCGCGTGTTGCGCGTCAACATAGTTCTGCGCGTGCCCCGCGTGGGGGCTGCAGTGTCGTGTGAGCGGCACTCGGTATTTTTAGATTTAGGAGCATCATGGCAGTCAAGATTCGTCTCAAGCGACTCGGCAAGATTCGTTCACCCCACTACCGCATCGTGGTGGCAGACTCACGCACCAAGCGTGACGGTCGCGTGATTGAAGAGATTGGCAAGTACCACCCGACCGAGAACCCCTCGTTCATCGAGGTCGATAGCGATCGCGCACAGTACTGGCTCAGCGTTGGTGCACAGCCCACCGAGCAGGTTGCTGCGATTTTGAAGCTCACCGGTGACTGGGGCAAGTTCAAGGGCGAGGGCGAGACTGAGTCGAAGGTGCAGGCACCTGAGGCAAAGTCGGTATTCGAAGCCGACGAGAAGAAGAAGCCTGTCTTGCGTCCCAAGGCAGAAAAGCCTGAGGCGAAGGCTGACGAGGCTGCAGAAGAGGCCGCTGAGGCGCCAGCAGAAGAGGCACCCGCTGAGGCTGCAGCCGACGCTGAGGCTGAGGGCTAAACATGGCTGTCTCGCTCGCCGAGGTGCTCGAACATCTTGTGCGTGGCATCTCCTCGGTGCCAGAGAGTGTTCGCGTCGATAGTCGTGAGACCAATCGAGGCGAGCTGCTTGAAGTGCGGGTTGATCCTCGTGACCTTGGCCGAGTCATCGGCCGTGGCGGTCGCACCGCACAATCACTACGCACCGTGATCTCGGCGCTCAGTGATGGGCGACGCGTACGCATTGACGTTGTCGACACCGATAGTGAGGCCGTCGGCTAGTGGTTGGGCAACCAAATCGAGCAAAGGCTCCTCTTCCCTCACTGGGGCAGGGGAGCCTGCGCGTTGGTAGGCTGACGAAGCCGCACGGGCTCAAGGGCGGCATCAAAGTCGAGCTCTACACTGATAACCCCGAGCAGCGGTTTGTGCCCGGGGCGAGCTTTCACGTGCAAGTACCCGAAGACTCGCCATGGTTCGGCCGCGTCATCAATCTGCGTGAGTTGCGTTGGTTCAACGGAGTGCCGGTGGTGTTCTTCACCGAGGTGGCTG
>JAAZHL010000444.1 GCA_012510755.1 Leucobacter sp. | reverse complement strand
TTGCCCAAAATATGCCACAAAAGCAGACAAATCAACGAAATTTTACTTATAATAGAGTTTTTGTATTGACTTAAACAGAATCGATGAGTATACTAAAATAAAGCATAGGTAATACCATATGTGAAAAATTGCATATCAGAAAGGATAATGATGTATGAGTAAGAAAAAAATGACAGTACTCGATTTCCAGAAGTATAAAGACGAGGGCCGCAAGTTTGCGTATGCTACGGCTTACGACTACACCACGGCATCAATTGTTGACGAGAGCAATGTAGAAGTAATCTTAGTCGGAGACTCGCTGGGCATGATTATGCTCGGATATACCACAACCGTCGGCGTCACTATGGACGATATGATTCATCACATAAAGCCCGTTGTTAAGGGTGCTCCGAACACCTTTATTGCCGGCGATATGCCTTTCGGTTCATATCAGGAGAGCACAGAGCAGGCTATCCGCAATGCCAGCCGCATACTTATGGAAACAAACTGCGACTGCGTAAAGCTCGAGGGCGGAGTTGCCATGGCGCCGACAATTAAGCGTATGGTGGAAGTCGGAATACCGGTCATGGGTCACTTAGGCATGACGCCGCAGTCGGCAACCTCGTTTGGAGGATTCAAAGTCCAGGGCGGTACTCCCGAGGGCGCTAAAAAGCTCATAGAAGACGCCAAGGCGCTCGAAGAGGCCGGAGTATTTTCAATTGTTGTTGAGTGTGTACCTTCAGTCGTTGCGGCAGCGCTCACAAAGGCTGTGAAGGTTCCCATACTCGGCATCGGAGCAGGTCCGGATGTCGACTGCCAAGTGCTGGTCACACAGGATCTTTTAGACATGTACGGAGATTTTAAGCCCAAGTTTGTAAAGCATTTTGCCCACATTCGCAAGGCTATGGTCGACGGACTCAACGCTTTCCATCAGGAAACCGTAGACGGTACTTTCCCATCTCCCGAATACAGCTTTAATAAGCAGGTAGAAATTCCCCCGATGGATTAAAATATCAGATAAAACTCAATTAATATTAATATGAAAGGAAGTAATAAAATGAGCAGATATGTTGAAATCGGTTATCCTATTTATGACGGCATGGGAGTTTATCCGGGACTTCCGATTCCTTCAGTAAAGATTCGCGAGGACCTCGAAAAGGGAGATCCTTGGAACGGCTCCGTGCTCGAGATTTATTTGCATGCCGGTACGCACTGCGATGCGCCCTGGCACTATATGGGCGGCGATGCACCGAAGATGGACAATGTCGAGGCGATACCGACAGAGAAATTTATCTACAACCATCCCCTACTGGTTGACTGCCCGTTTACCGAGAAAAACGGACTCATAACAATCGACATGATAAAGAAATACGGCGACGAGATATATAAGGCCGATTTCCTTATTTTCAACACACACACCTATCCGAAACGCAGTGTGGACTTTAAAGACTACGGCTCCGACTTTCCTGCTGTCGGCGCAGAGGCTGCCGAGTGGATTCGCGCAGCGCTGCCGAATGTTAAGGCCGTTGCGATAGATACCCTTTCCATCGAAAATATTGCA
>JAAZHL010000212.1 GCA_012510755.1 Leucobacter sp. | reverse complement strand
TCGCGCTCGGTGAGACGATGCGTGAGACGCACCGGCTGCTACAAGGCATTGGCGTGAGTTCTGCAGCACTCGACGCGCTCGTCGATGCCGCGGCGAGCGCCGGGGCTCTCGGCGCAAAACTGACCGGTGGCGGCATCGGCGGCTGCATCATCGCGCTCGCCGATTCGGCCGAACACGCTGAGCGACTCGGCAGCGCGCTGCGCGAAGCAGGCGCCCCGCGCACGTGGACAGCGACGGTGCCAGCCACATGACCATCGCCACCGCTATTGCTCACCCAAACATTGCGCTTGTGAAGTACTGGGGTAAGCGAGACGAAACTCTCATGTTGCCCGCTGCGGGCAGCCTCTCGCTCACCCTCGACGCGTTTCCGACCACCACCACCGTTCGCACCTCAGCTGATCTCACGGCAGACGAACTCGTGCTGAACGGCGAGACCCAAACGAGCGATGCGTTCTTGCGGGTCACCCGTTTTCTCGATTTGGTCCGCGGCATGGCTGGCTCGACTGCACACGCGCAGGTCACCAGCCACAACGAGGCCCCCACCGGCGCCGGCCTCGCTTCATCTGCGTCGGGGTTCGCCGCACTCGCGGTGGCTGCTGCTGCTGCATACGGCCTCGACCTTGACCGTGCCGCGCTCAGCAGGCTGGCCCGCCGCGGCTCAGGATCAGCAGCCCGTTCACTGGTCGATGGCGTCAGTGTGTGGCACGCGGGTGACGGCGATGACACCTCGTTCGCTGAACCTGTCGATGCCCCCGAGATGAGCATGATCATTGTCACGGTCGATGCGGCGCAGAAGGCAGTCTCGAGTCGTGAAGCTATGCGTCGCAGCGCGCTCACGTCGCCGTTCTACCCGGCATGGGTGACGTCGACCGAGCTCAGCCTCACCGCGATGCTCGAAGCCTGCCGAGATCTCGATTTCTCGCGCATCGGCCGCATCACCGAAACGCATGCCATGCGCATGCATGCGGTGATCCAAGCCTGCGACCCACCAATTCGCTATCTCTCACCGACAAGCATTGCCGTATTCGATGCAATCGCTGCTCTGCGGGCCGACGGCGTCGAAGCGTACGGCACTGCCGACGCTGGCCCAAATGTTGCTGTCATTTCACGCCCTGCTGATGCCGCACGAGTCGCGAAGGCGCTCGAACCCTTTGGGAGCGTGCGCATCGTTGGCGCAGGCCCAGGCGCGCGCCTCGTGAGCGACGGCACAGGAGACGGTGAGTGATCGAGACGTGGGCGCCGGGCAAACTCTTTATTGCGGGCGAATATGCTGTGGTCGAGCCTGCCCAACCGGCAGTGCTCGTCGCAGTGAACCGCGGCATACGAGTGCGGCTCACCGAACGCGCACACGCAACGGCTGCGAGCGCAAGTTCGCACGTACTGGCCGCTCTCGACGTCATTGAAGAGCTGCGGGGTGAGCGCGGGCTTGCCCGGCGCTACGGCGACCTGTCGATTACGAGCGAGCTCGAAGATGAGCACGGTGTCAAATACGGGCTCGGCTCATCTGCTGCCGTCACGACCGCAGTGATCGACGCGTTCGGCCAACTGTACGAGCTGGGTCTCAGCGACCTCGAGCGTTTCAAGCTTTCGCTGCTTGCCACGATCACAGTCACGCCACAGGCATCAGGGGGCGACCTGGCAGCAAGCACCTTCGGGGGCTGGTTGCGGTACAGCGCACCGAACCGCACCCTGCTTGCCACCCACCGGGCACAGCACGGGGTGAGCGCGGCGCTAGACGATCAGGTCGTGTGGCAGGGCCTCGAGTTTCGTACACTACCCGCACCGCAGCAGTTGTGTCTCGCCGTAGGGTGGACTGTCTCCCCCGCATCAACCGAGGCGCTCGTGGGTCAGTCAGGTATTGCTGGCCACGAACAAACGCCAGCGTCTCCCCTGTCACCGCACGAGTTTCTTGCGGCGAGCCGTG
>JAAZHL010000211.1 GCA_012510755.1 Leucobacter sp. | reverse complement strand
GCTCCAGGCTGATTCATATCGATGCCCACACCCTCTACGACTTGATATACGGTTTGCCCGCGGCCGCAGGCCCGCGCGACCGCCCGACGAGACCCACCACGGCAAAGATCGTCACGAGGTAGGGCAACATCAGCATGAACTGGCTGGGCACCGGTGACCCGATCACTGTCAACACACCCTGCAGGTTGGTGGCAAAGCCAAACAGCAGTGCGGCAAGCGTGGCCTTCAGCGGGTCCCACTGCCCGAAAATCACGGCGGCGAGTGCGATGAAGCCGGCTCCCGCGGTCATCTCGCGGTTGAACGACGGCACAGAAGCAAGCGTATAAAAAGCGCCGCCCATGCCGGCAATCGCGCCAGCCAACATCAGGTTCAAATAGCGGGTGCGCAGCACTTTGATGCCCACGGTGTCGGCCGCCTGCGGGTGCTCACCGACCGCTCGCAGACGCAGACCCCAGCGGGTGCGAAACATGCCGAACCACACCACAAACACGACCACGTACATCAGGTAGACGATCACGGTCTGCCGAAAGAACACCGGCCCGATAATGGGAATTTCACTTAGCAACGGAATCGCGATCGCCTTGAACGGCTCAGGCGAGTTGAGTTGCGCGGTATTTGGCGCAAGCACCTGGCTAAACATGAACGTGGTCACGCCAATCACCAGCACGTTCAACACCACACCAACAATGACCTGGTCGACGAAATAGGTGATGGCAAAGACGCCAAGCACCAACGCGACCACCATACCCGCGACCATGGCGGCCACGAGACCCGCCCACGGCGACCCCGTGATCGAGCCCACGATCGCCGCACAAAACGCTCCGAACAGCAGCTGAGCCTCGATCGCAATGTTGACCACCCCGACCCGTTCACCGATGACACCACCAAGCGCGCCAAAGGTCAGCGGCGTCGCGAGCGCGAGGGCCCCGGCAAGCAGGCCGACCGTCGGCAGCGTTCCCCCAGCAGAAGCCCAAGCCAAGAACCCAACCATCAGCACAAACACGAATACCACGGTCAGCCAGAGCGGAGTGCGCCGCCCAGCACGCGTATACACAACAGACAATGCGGTCGCTGCGAGCAGCAACACCACTGCCACCCACGCGGTTGCGGTCGCTGGCAGCACAAGGTCGGGCAGCGCAAAGAACTCGTGGCCCGCGCTCAGCCGAAACGTGCTCTGCCCCTCGCGCGGCACCAGCAGCGGCAACAGCGCAAACAGCACCGTCGTCGCACCAAAAATGATCGCAGCCTTCCAGCTCACCACTGTGGTGCGGCGCATGCCGGCGTCGTTCCCCATGTGCGCTTCAGTGACCTGGGCAGTCATGACTGCACCTCTTTCGTTGCCGAGCGTCGGGTTCGTTTGGCTGATTTCTTTCGCAGAGGATCAGGCAGCCCGAACATCGCACGCACCAGAGGAGGGGCCGCGATAAACAGCACGATGAGTGACTGCACGACGAGCACAATTTCTACCGGCACACCCTCTGAGGCCTGCATGGCGAACCCGCCGGCCTTGAAGGCGCCAAAGAGCAGACCCGCGCCAAGAATGCCGACCGCAGAGGATCGACCGAGCAGGGCAACCGTGATGGCGTCGAAGCCAATGCCGGCATCGATATCTCCGCCGAATCCGGTGGTTACCGTTCCCTGCACCTGGCTCACCCCAGCGATGCCAACCAGCCCACCGGCGATGAGCATGGCGTAAATGTACATGCGCCCAACGTTGATGCCCGCGGTGCGTGCGGCCGCAGGGTTTTCGCCGACGGCGCGAAAACGAAACCCGAGACTCGAGCGCTCAATGAGCCACCACGTAAACAGCACGGCGAGCAGGGCCAGCACCAAACCGGCGTGCAACTTGTACTGGTCGCCCAAGAGCGGCGGCAAGATGGCCGATTCTGGCATGGCTGCGGTTTTGGGGTTGCTTGATCCTGGTGCCTGCAAGATGCCCTTCGTCGCAAGCATCCATGCCAACAGATAGAACGCAATGTGGTTGAGCATGATCGTGACGATCACCTCGTGCGCGCCGCTCTTCGCTTTCAAGAAGCCGGCGATGCCAGCCCACAGCGCACCCGCAGCGATTCCGGCGACGATCGCAAGCAGCATGTGCAGCGGCCAGGGCAACGTAAACGTGGTGCCCACCCAGCCAGCGGCTGCCGCTGCCATGAGCAGCTGCCCCTGGCCACCGATGTTAAACATGCCCGCACGAAACGCGAGCCCAACTCCGAGCCCTGCGGCAATGAGCGGGGTCGCGAACTTCAGCGTTTCCGTCAGCGGTCTAATGCCGACCGCAAACGTGTCTGCGCGAAAATTGTAAATCGAGCCACGAAACAGTGCGGTATAGGCACCAGAAACCGCCTGCCAAATCGCCG
>JAAZHL010000210.1 GCA_012510755.1 Leucobacter sp. | reverse complement strand
TTGAAACTTCGCGATCGCGGCACTCACCTTGGCGAGCTCGTGTGGTCATACATGCCCGACTCCTCACCAGTGCCGTTGACCGACGCCGACGTGCCGACCACTTCGCCCGAGGCGGTAGCGCTCGCCAAAGAACTCAAGGGTCTCGGCTTTAAATACGTTGGCCCCACGACTATGTATGCGCTGATGACAGCGATTGGCATCGTTGACGCCCATCTCGTGACCAGTCATCGCCGTGGTTGCTCAGA
Source organism: Leucobacter sp. (assembly GCA_012510755.1). Taxonomy (GTDB): domain Bacteria; phylum Actinomycetota; class Actinomycetes; order Actinomycetales; family Microbacteriaceae; genus Leucobacter. Next base: position 5,371 of record JAAZHL010000210.1, on the reverse strand, counting down.
ATTGTGGAATCACGACGGCACTCGGCGTTAGCTTTCTGAACTAATATCTGCGGCTGTCTGAACGACGTCATATCGTCTCGATAAGATAGTGGGGTTCAACCGACCACTCTCGATGGAGCAGCATGTCTGAAACCACTGGGGCGCAGGCTGAGATCACGACGAAGAGCGTCGAACATCTCGCCGAGCTGGCCCGGATCGCCCTCACCCAAGATGAAGTGACCTCGCTGACGGCAGAATTGGGCTCGATTCTCGCCCATGTTGCAAAGGTGAGCGAGGTGGCAGGTGCTGACGTGCCCGCCACGAGCCACCCGATTGCACTGTCGAACGTGACGCGAGCCGACGAAGTCGCCGACGTACTCACAATCGAACAGGCGCTTCTGAACGCACCTGATGCCTCAGACGGAATGTTCCGGGTGTCGTCCATTCTTGGCGAAGAACAGTAGGGGCCGGTTATGAGTGAATTGATTCGATTGACCGCTGCCGAACTCGGCGCAAAGCTCAACAGTCGTGAAGTTACTGCTGTCGAGGTGGCTCAGGCTCATCTCGATCGCATCGCTGAGATTGACCGCAGTCTCAACGCATTCTTGGCGACAGACGCTGAGGCGTCGCTCGCCGCAGCACGCGCGGTAGATGAGCGTCGTGCAGCCGGTGAGTCACTTGGTGACCTTGCCGGCGTGCCGGTGGCCATCAAAGACGTGCTGGTCACCACAGATATGCCCACGACTGCTGGGTCGAAGATGCTTGAGGGGTACCGGTCGCCATTTGACGCGACGGCAGTCGCCAAGGCACGAACCGCTGGCCTCGTGAATATCGGCAAAACCAATATGGACGAGTTCGCGATGGGCTCGTCGAACGAGAACTCGGCATATGGACCAGTACATAACCCCTGGAGTCTCGGTCGAGTTTCAGGCGGTTCTGGTGGTGGCTCGGCTGCCGCGGTAGCCGCGTTCGAAGCCCCGCTCGCTCTCGGCTCAGACACCGGCGGATCAATCCGTCAGCCAGCGGCTCTGACCGGTTCTGTCGGGTTCAAACCCACCTATGGTGGCGTCAGCAGGTACGGGGCCATCGCGATGGCCTCGTCGCTCGACCAGATCGGCTCGTGCGCACGCACGGTGCTCGATGCAGCATTGCTGTATGACGTCATCGCCGGGCACGACCCGCATGACGCGACCTCGCTCAACCACCAGTGGCCGTCAGCTGCTGCTGCGGCTCGTGCGGGGGTGGCTTCCCAACCACTCGCTGGTCTGCGCGTGGGGCTCATCAATCAGCTGATGCTTGAGGGCGCGCAAGCCGGGGCTCGGGCACAGTTCGAGGCCACCGTGGCGATGCTCACGGCGCAGGGCGCAGAGGTGATTGAGATTGATGCGCCTCACTTCGAGTATGCGGTGGCGGCCTACTACCTGCTGCACCCCGCCGAAGCGTCGAGCAACCTGGCGAAGTTTGACTCGGTGAGATATGGAATGCGGGTGACTCCTGACGGGGGAGGCACCGTTGAAGATGTCATGAGTGCGACCCGTGCCGCAGGCTTCGGTGCGGAGGTGAAGCGTCGAATCATTCTGGGCACCTACGCACTCTCAGCAGGCTATTACGACGCCTACTACGGCAGCGCACAGAAGGTGCGCACCCTCATTCAGCGTGACTTTGAGCAGGCGTTTGCCAAGGTCGACGTGATTGCATCGCTGACCGCGCCCACGACAGCCTGGCAGATCGGGCATCATGCAGACGATCCGATGCAAACGTATTTGTATGACGCAACAACTATCCCAGCGAACATGGCGGGTATTCCCGGCATTTCGGTGCCGATTGGCACTGCTGCAGAAGACGGGTTGCCAGTTGGTCTGCAACTGCTCGCCCCAGCGTTCCAAGAGGCGCGACTGTTCAGCACGGCAGCCGCAATTGAAGCATTAGTGACCGAGCGCGATGGCACCCCATTTTGGGCCACCGCGCCAGTGATACCTGCAGGTGCAGATCGAAAGGCCGCTGAATAATGGCAAAGATCAAGTTGATGGATTTCGACCGAGCGCTCGAACTCTTCGAGCCAGTGATCGGGCTTGAGGTGCACGTCGAACTGAGCACCAAGACCAAAATGTTTAGCTCGGCGCCAAACGAGTTCGGCTCAGACCCGAACACAAATGTCACCCCGGTCTGTCTCGGCCTGCCAGGGTCATTGCCTGTGGTGAACGAGCAGGCTGTGCGCTATTCGATCAGCCTCGGACTGGCACTCGGGTGCGAGATTCGTGAGGTGTCTGGGTTCGCACGCAAGAACTACTTTTACCCAGACCTCTCAAAGAACTATCAGATCTCGCAGGCCGATGACCCCATTGCCTATGACGGATCGGTCGAGATCGAGCTCGAGAGCGGGCGAGTGATCCACGTGCCAATCGAACGCGCGCACATGGAAGAAGACGCCGGCAAACTGAATCACGTTGGCGGGTCGACCGGGCGCATCCAGGGCGCCGAGTACTCGCTGGTCGACTACAACCGTGCTGGGGTGCCATTGGTCGAAATTGTGACGCGACCGATCTTTGGCGGTGAAGCTGACACCCCAGAGATTGCTGCGGCCTACGTCGCCACAATTCGCGATATGGTCATCGCTCTCGGCGTGTCAGACGCGCGAATGGAGCGCGGCAACCTGCGATGTGATGCAAACGTCTCGCTCCGTCCCCGTGGCAATGAGAACGCGGGCATGTCGGTGCTTGGCACCCGCACTGAAACGAAGAACGTGAACTCGCTGCGCTCAATCGAGCGGGCAGTGCGGTTTGAGATTCAGCGCCAGGCGCAGATTCTCGCCGACGGCGGTGCGATCACGCAAGAAACACGCCACTGGCACGAAGACACCGGTGAGACCTCACCCGGTCGTCCGAAGAGCGATGCAGACGATTACCGCTACTTCCCAGAGCCAGATCTGCCGCCGCTCGAGCCTTCGCGCGAATTGGTTGAGCAACTGCGGGCTGGGTTGCCGGAGCACCCGACCCTGCGCCGTCGCCGTTTGCGTGAAGAGTGGCAGTTCTCTGCGCTCGAGTTTCGCGATGTGGTGAATGCTGGGCTGCTCGAGGCCATCGAGTCCACGGTTGCCGCAGGGGTGTCTGCCCAGGCTGCCCGCAAATGGTGGACAGGCGAAATCGCACGCAGCGCCAATGAGCGAGAGGCGACCCCCACAGACCTCATCACGCCGCAACAGATCGCCTCGGTAGTAGATCTCGTCGAAGCGGGCACGCTGAATGACAAACTTGCACGTCAAGTGATTCAGGCAATGATCGACGGCGAAGGCACCGCCGCTGAAATTGTTGAAGCACGAGGTCTTGCGATCGTGTCAGATGACGGGCCGCTCATCGAAGCGATCGACGCTGCGCTCGCACAGCAGCCTGATGTGTTGCAGAAGATTCGCGACGGCAAGGTGCAGGCCGCTGGCGCAGTCATCGGCGCTGTCATGAAGGCCATGCGAGGTCAGGCCGACGCCGCGCGAGTGCGCGAACTCGTGCTTGAACGCGCCTCCGCACACTAAGCAACACGTGAACAGTCGGTCTGGCAGCTCGAACCGCGGGCAGCCAGACCGACTGCTTTGTCATGCGCGAATACACCGACTTTTCACATACCTGCCAAGGTTGGGCGAGTAGGCTGGAGAGTACCCAACACAGATGGAGGAGTTGTCATGAAAGCTTGGCAGTTCACAGGTACAAACGAGCCCCTAGTGCTCACTGAGGTAGCTGAACCACAGGCAGGGCCGGGCGAGGTTGTGCTGAAGATGCGCGCGGCAGGCATCTGCCACTCAGACGTGGGGCTACTGACCGATGAGGGCTGGCTTTCAATGCTGGCGAAGCGGCCGATCACTATCGGACACGAGAACGCTGGCGAGATTATTGAGGTCGGTGAGGGTGTCGAGGGGTTCAGCGTCGGCGACCGTGTTGGGGTCTGCCCAACCACACCTGCTGGTGCGCCGGGTTACAGTTTTGACGGTGGGTTCGCTGAGAAAATGGCAGTTGCCGCTGAAGCGCTCGTGCCAATGCCTGATGGACTGAGCTTTGCTCAGGGTGCCGCTGCAACAGACGCGGGTATGACCTCGCATGCCGCGGTCATCAGCCAGGGTGGCGTGAAAGCTGGCGATACCGTCGGCATCATTGGTTACGGTGGCCTGGGCCAGATTGGTGCCCGAGTCGCCGTACTCGCAGGCGCGACCGTGTACATCGCTGAGATCAACGAGAATACCTGGGATCACGCACGTGAAGCCGGGGCAGCCGGTGTCGCGAAGGGCATCAAAGATTTCACCGATGTCACATTTGACGTGATCGTCGACTTCGCCGGTTTCGGCACCACGACCGCAGACGCTGTCGACATCATTCGCCGCGACGGCACTGTCGTTGTGGTCGGCATGGGTCGGCTGGAGTCGACCATCAGCACCAAATCGCTGATTTTAAACCAGTGCAACCTGCGCGGTTCGAACGGCGGTTCGAAAGAGGACATCGCTGGCGTGTACGCGTACATGGCGAACGGCGACCTCTCGCCGAAACTCAACGAAATCGGCTTCGATGAAATCGCTGACGGCGTTGAGCGTCTGCACCAGGGTGGTGTCGAAGGCCGTCTGATTGCGGTGTTTGGCGACGACTAAGCACAACGGTTGTCGTCGACAGTAACGCGATCGACGACAACGACTACACGTATGCCGGGCTGAGAAGAATTCTCAGCCCGGCATACGTGTCTGTCTTGGGAGCTGCTGGTCGACTCGCAGCCACGGCTCGTACGAATGTCAGACGCGCTCGTACTGGCGAGCCTGCCCCTTCACGCCAGTGAACCTGAACAGGCCGCCCGTCACCCGTGGGGTGTCGTAGTCAACGGTGCTGGGGTGCTCGGCAGCGTGCAACTCTCGATAATCTTCGATCGACAGTACCACTCTTGAATCGAGTCTTGCAGTGACGAGCTGTCGGTGCGCAGCATCGAAATAGCCGGGCTGCACGATGCCGGTCAAGAACTCGCTGACCGAACCAGAACCATAGCTGAACAGGCCGACCCGCTTGCCTGCAAGCTGATCATCGTGGTGCAGCAGCGAGGCCAGCGCTGAAAAGACCGAAGCAGTGTACGTGTTGCCAAGGCGGCGGTTGTACAGAGTGCCGGCAGCGAGCCCAGTGTCACGGCCGGTCTGGGTGTCTGCACGCGTTTCATGCGTCAGCTTTTCATCAAGATCTGTGTGGGTATACGCAGCAAAATGCGACTGCGCCTTCTTGGCCATCTTGGGGAACGGCTGATGGTAGAGCAGCCGGTCGATGCTGTCGATGTTTGGGCCGCCCTGCGCTTGCAGATCGTCCCACGCAGCTGAGAGCGCATCGAGGTAGGCAGTCACTGAGAGCTTCCCATCGACTACCGCAGTTGTAGAGTC
>JAAZHL010000004.1 GCA_012510755.1 Leucobacter sp. | reverse complement strand
GTTCACCACGATGCGCAGACTGCAAGGCGCGGGTGATCGAATCTGGACGCAATAGCTCGATGGCGAGCCCAAGCGGGTCGTGAACCGACGCAGGTGAGAGCACTCGCCTGTGAGAGATCAGAGCTACGAGCGCATCGCGATCCATTGTCGCGATTGAAGACGCGAGCGCGAGTGCTCCAGTCACGGTCGGCCGTTACTGTTCTCTGCCGCGACGGCGAAAGTTGATACCTAGCAAGACCATGAGCAGCACGAACCCGATCGGAAGGCCCCAATACGAGATATAGGTGACGATGGTCCACAGCCCGTCGGCAAGAATCTCGCGGCCCGCCACCATCGCAACGATCAGCGTGGTCAGATAAGCAACTACTGCGATCACAATGATCGCAACCGTGGCGTAGGCGAGCACACGTTCAAGGGCTGAGTGCTTCTTCTGTTCAGACATCCTCTCCATTCTACGCATGTAGCCGGTGTGCGAGCTGGGGAAGGGAAGCTTCTCTTGTCAGCAAGTCGCCCAGCAGCGTGCCAGCTAAGATTGATTCGAACGAGGGGCGACTGGTCACTCAACTGTGCGGCGCACTTGCGCCTGAAAGGAACAGGTCATGCCCACCGGCAAGGTCAGGTTCTACGACGAAGACAAAGGTTTCGGCTTCATCCAAGGAGACGACGGCGAGCAGGTGTTTCTGCACGCCTCAGTGCTGCCAGCTGATGCAGAAATCACCACAGGCACCCGACTCGAGTATGGGGTTGCTGACGGCCGAAAGGGGCCGCAAGCGCTGTCCGTTCGCGTTATTGAGACGCCACGGCTTGCCAAGCGTAATCGTCGAGCAGCAGACGAGATGGACATTATTCTCGAAGACATGGTGAAGATGCTCGATGCCGCAGGCGAGCGGCTGAAGCAGGGTCAGTACCCTGACCGTGCGTCTGCGCGAAAGATTGCGACGATGCTGCGACATGTTGCGGACGATTTCGATGTCTGAGCAGCCCGAGGCAGACGCGGTATTGCTGAACGCGCGTGAGGTTGCGCGAGACGCGCTCGCCGAGATCACCGATGCCGCATCGATCGGTGGCGATGCCGGGCATGAAGTGCACGAGTCACACGTGCTCACGCTGTTCTTCGAAAGCCTGCTTCCCGGGTACCCCGGTTGGCGGTGGGCCGCGACCCTTGCGCGCGTAGATGACGCTTCGCCGGTGACGGTGCTTGAAGTTGAACTGCTGCCGGGTGAGGGGTCAGTCACCGCCCCAGAGTGGGTGCCCTGGTCTGAACGACTCGCCCAATATCGTGCGCAACAGGCTCGTCAGGCAGATGAAGAAGCAGCTGCGGCTGAAGCTGCCGCTGCCGAACTCGTGGACGAAGACGAAGTCGACCCCGAGAACGATTTGCTTGAGAACGATTTCAGCGATTTTGAAGATGAGATCGATGGGGTCGATTTCGAGTCAGACGACGATTCTGATGACGACGATTCTCATGATGACGACGATGACGACGAATCTGATGATGACGACGATTCTGATGACGACGAGTATGCGTCAGACGATGACGATGAGTCGGATGACGACGATGACGACGATGATTCTGATGATGACGAGTCTGACGATGATGACGACGATGAAGACGAAGACGGGTTCAGCGACATCGATGAACACGATTTGCATGACCACGACGACGAAGAAGTTGACTTCGAAGAAGAGTGAGCTGCTCGCTAGCTGAGGGACAAATGTAAATGAGTGCTGCCGCTGCCTGTGAATTGGGCAGCGGCAGCACTCATTGAGCGTGCTTCTTGGCTGTACTAGATTCGCTCGAGCACGTAATCGATTGCACCGGTAAGCGCACGCACGTCGGCGGGATCAATCGCGGTGAACGTCGCGATGCGCAACTGATTGCGGCCGAGCTTGCGGTAGGGCTCGGTATCAACCACGCCGTTCTCGCGCAGTGCTCGCGAAATGGCTGACGCGTCGACCGAGTCATCAAAGTCGATCGTGACCACGACATTCGAGCGGTGTGCGGGGTCGCTCACAAAGGGTGAGGCAACGGGGCAGTTCTCAGCCCAGTCGTAGAGCACCCGCGAGCTCTCAGCGGTGCGGGCTGCCGCCCACGAGAGCCCACCATTGGACTTGATCCATCGAACCTGCTCGTCCATCATGGCAAGCGTTGCGAGAGCAGGTGTGTTCAGCGTCTGGTTGAGTCGAGAATTGCTCACCGCGCTTGCGAGACTTAGCGTCTCTGGAATGTACCGCTGTGACGCGGCGATGCGCTCGATTCGCTCGATCGCGGTCGGCGACACGAGCGCGAACCACAGCCCACCGTCGCTTGCGAAGTTTTTCTGTGGCGAGAAGTAGTAGACATCGGTCTCAGCTGCGTCAAAATCGAGCCCGCCGGCGCCGCTTGTCGCATCGATCACGGTGAGTGCCCCCGCGTCACCGTGCACTCGGCGGATTTCGGTCATGACACCCGTTGAAGTCTCGTTGTGAGGGTAGGCGTAGACGTCTATGCCTGCGACGGCCTCGGGCTCGCTGCGTGACCCGGCGGGTGCTTCGCGAATGTCGGGTGTTTCGAGCCAGGGTGCACCCGCGGCAGCCTTACCGAACTTCGCGCCGAACTCACCGAATGTGAGGTGCTGGCTGCGACGCTCGATCAAGGAGTGTGCCGCGGCGTCCCAGAATGACGTAGCGCCGCCATTGGCGAGCAGCACCTCGTAACCTTCGGGAGCACGAAACAGCTCAGAAAGCCCCTCGCGCACACTCGATACAAGGTTCTTTACGGGTGCTTGTCTGTGAGACGTGCCAAGCACGCCCGGCTGAAGTGAAGCAAGAAAATCAAGCTGCTCACCACGAATCTTTGATGGGCCACAGCCGAATCGTCCGTCTGCGGGCAAGAGGTCGCTAGGAATGGTGATTTGAGCCATGACACCATCATATTCATTGCGCGTGCGGCGCGAATACGCCCCACTCATTGCCCAGCTTGCCATGTAGCTATTTCAGGCACAGTGAGCCAGAGGCCCCGCACATGGAATAGGCTTAGCTATGACATGAGTGGTGAAGGGAGAGCGGCGAGGCCTGTGGCAGATCTGATCGATACGACTGAGATGTACTTGCGCACCATCCTCGAACTTGAAGAGGAAGGCATCGTTCCGCTGCGCGCTCGCATTTCAGAGCGTCTCGGCCACTCGGGCCCCACCGTGTCGCAGACAATCGCTCGCATGGAGCGCGACGGTCTTGTTGTTGTCAGTGACGATCGTCATCTTGAACTCACCGATGAGGGTCGCACCAAAGCCGTGCGCGTGATGCGCAAGCACCGTCTTGCTGAACGTCTACTTGCCGATGTCATCGGGCTTGAGTGGGAGTTTGTGCACGAAGAAGCTTGCCGTTGGGAACACGTCATGAGCGAGCAAGTTGAGCGCAAGCTGCTGAATATGCTCGATAACCCCGTTGAATCTCCCTACGGCAACCCGATTCCTGGCCTTGACGAACTAGGTGTGAGGGCAATGTTGCCCAGTCGCAGCAGTGTCACGAGCGTACTTTCGCTGTTTGATGACGGCGAAGAACAGGTGACGGCGCGTATCCGCAGCCTGGCCGAGCCGGCTCAGGTTGATCCTGAGCAGCTTCGACTCTTCGATCAAGCGGGGCTGCGGCCTGGCGCTGTTGCTGAATTTTCATACATCAATGGAATTGTGCGCATCGAAGTGAAAGGGGAGAGCGACCCTATCCCTATCGAACTGCCGGCTGAGATCGCAGCGCACCTGTTTGTTTCGAAATAGTCAGTACATTTTCTAACCCGCAGATTGATGGGCCAGACGCAGCCCACTGACGGAGTTAATATCACGAGGAGTCACCGTGACCCACGCCGCGGCAAAAGCACACATCGAAGCGGTCGCTGAGACGGCACGTACACGCAGCCACAACGAGCCTGAGTTTTTGCAGGCGATGGACGAGGTGCTTGACACGCTGGTCCCCGCACTCGTTGAGCACCCAGAATTTATTGAAGCCGGAATTCTTGAGCGGCTGATCGAGCCCGAACGGCAGATCATTTTTCGCGTGCCGTGGCTTGACGATCAGAACCGCGTGCAGGTGAACCGAGGGTTTCGTGTGCAGTTCAACTCGGCGCTCGGCCCCTTCAAAGGTGGGTTGCGTTTTCACTCGAGCGTCAACCTGTCAGTGATCAAGTTTCTTGGTTTCGAGCAGATATTTAAGAACGCCCTGACCCGTCAGCGTATTGGCGGCGGTAAGGGCGGCAGCGACTTCGACCCGCACGGTAAGAGCGACGCCGAAGTGATGCGATTCTGCCAGAGCTTCATGACCGAGCTCTACCGACACATTGACGATCAAACTGATGTGCCTGCGGGTGACATTGGCGTAGGTGCGCGAGAGATCGGCTACCTCTTCGGCCAATACCGGCGACTCACCGGCCGCCACGAGTCAGGTGTACTCACTGGCAAAGGCAAAGTGTGGGGTGGCGCTGAAGTGCGCACCGAAGCTACCGGTTATGGCGCGGTCTTCTTTGCGCAGGAGATGCTCAATCGGACAGGCGAAGACATCGATGGGCGTCGGGCAGTCGTCTCTGGCTCTGGCAACGTGGCGATCTATGCAATTGAGAAGATCACCCAGCTCGGTGGCGTGCCCGTGACGGCTTCTGACTCATCAGGCTATGTCGTAGACGAGCAGGGCATCGATATTGGTCTGCTGAAACAGGTCAAAGAGGTTGAGCGGGCTCGAATTTCGGAATATGCCGCGCGCAAGCCCAACGCTCGGTTCGTTGCAAACGGGTCGGTGTGGGACGTGCCCGCCGAACTCGCATTTCCGTGTGCAACACAGAACGAACTCACTGTGCAGGGCGCGAGGGCGCTGCTTGACAGCGGTGTGCGTATCGTTGCCGAGGGTGCGAACATGCCAACCACTCCCGAGGCCGTGGTGATGCTGCAGCAGTCGGGCGTGCTGTTTGCACCTGGTAAGGCTGCGAACTCGGGTGGTGTAGCTACTTCGGCACTCGAGATGAGCCAGAACGCTGCGCGAGACCGCTGGGACTTCGAGCAGAGCGAAACCCGTTTGCGCGCCATTATGCGTGACGTGCACGATTCAACTTACGAAGCCTCCGAGCGATTTGGTCGGCCCGGTGACTACGTGCTTGGCGCGAACACGGCTGGCTTCGTGACGGTCGCAGAAGCCATGCTCGATCAGGGCGTGATCTAAGGTCAGTGCGGCCGCGAGGCTCATGCTTTGTGTGAGTCTCACACAAGGGCGTGACAATTTCGTTACATTCGATTAGGCTGGGCGACGTTTTCATCTGAACGAGTTGTCGTTCAGGGCAACCAAAGATTTGAGGCAAGTTTTTCGTGACTCAACACCGCGGTCAATCAGCAGGTCACGGCGCTGCAGCCGTCGCCCCACGGTCTTCAACGACCCGCACACGTTCGCTCGCACACACGCTGCGCATGGTCGGCGCCGCTGCGATTAGCGCCACCATGGTTGGCGTGTTCGCGTTGCCTGTCTACGCATCGAACGGCAACGCGCCAAGTGATGAGGCCGTAGCCGGTGCTGCCTATGCGCAGGCGCTCACGACGGGCACGCTGGGTGATATTTCAGTCCCTGCACATCTGCCAACGGCCGAAGAACAGCCAGTCGTCATCGTGGCCCCGGTCGAGACTGCGAACTATGCGCACTCGGCTCCGAGCGGCTGGGTGGCCGATATCGCTGCAAGTTCACTGGGCAACGCGATCGTGAGCGTGGCCTACAGCGAACTCGGTGCCATGCAAGACTGCACCGATCTCGTGCAGAATGCACTCGCAGGCGTAGGCCTTGCCGAGCGTCGCGACCAGGGCGGATACGACCACGGCCCCATCAGCTTGCGGGGCTTTGGTGCTGAAGTGACTAACGGTGAATGGGCGCCCGGCGACATTCTGGGTTGGCCGGGGTACCCGCACGTTGCGATTTATATCGGTGACGGGCTCGCCATCCACGGCGGTATGGGCGGTAGCACGGTTGTGGGATCAGCGACCGGATACTTCGGTAGCCCCGCGTACGTTGTGCGGCCTGGTTAATCACGCCAATTCACCCGAGCAAGCGGCATGGTCGGTGGCCTGCGGGTTTGTTCTGGCGCCTGAGAGACGCGCCCAGGATGGTGGCGTGAGGTGCCGGAGCGTGTGATCCTCGCCACTAAAAAGCTTCAAGTAAGAGTTGAAACTTTCTCGATATCGAGCTATTCGCCGCCAAGAATTTGGCGGAATCATGCGCTTGAACGACAATCGTTTCGCCAGCGTGACAATTTCGTTATCTTCGGTTAGGCTGGTCATCGTGTTTCAATCTCGTATTGAACGCGTGTAGTTTTTCCGTCGACGTTAGGCCTGTAGCTCGTGCATCAGACTCCCGGTAGTGAGATCGCTCTGAAAGTCGTCTCAGCACCCCGCAAACGTTCGTACAAGCAGGTCGTCAAGGCCGCAGGCGCCGGTATCATCAGCGCCGCCATGGTAGGCATCTTCGCCCTGCCCGTGTACGCAGCAACCGAGCCCCTGCCCGACGCAGAGACCGCACACGCGCAGCTGCTGAGCACCGTGTCATCGAGCACCATCGCTGTGCCGGCACATCTGCCGAGCGCTGAAGAGCAGCCGATAGTGGTTGAAGCCGCAATCGAAGAAGAAGTATTCGCTGTTGCCAGCTTCTCGATCGATATCCCTGCGGGTGCAGGCGCGCAGGGCATCGTCGACGGGGCATACTCGCAGCTTGGCATTGGCCAAGACTGCACCGACCTTGTGCAGAACTCACTCTCAGCGCTTGGCCTGGTGACGCCTCGCCTGCACGGCGGGCCCGACCTCGGCACCTCGGTCGGCACCTGGGCGCAGTTCGGTTACGTTGTCTCTGACGGCAGCTACGCGCCCGGCGACATTCTCATCTGGCCTGGCTACCACGTCGCTATCTATGTCGGCAACGGCATGGCAGTGCACGGCGGGTGGACCAACGGTGGCCGTCACGCAGAGTCGACCGTGCTGACCGGCGCATTCGCGACCGGTGCACCCAGCGCCGTCGTTCGCGTCGCGTAACAGGCGCGACTCACAGCGTCTTGCTCGGCTCGCGCGACTGAGTAGAGTCTCGCGCATCTCGTAGCGTCAGCTTGACTGACGGCGTTCTGCTTGACCGGCAGCATCGGTTGGGTATTCTGATTTGGCCCACCACGCGTGCCTTTGGGTGCGTTGGCGCTGATAAGCTTGTGTGCTGTGCGCCTTGGTAGCTCAGTGGATAGAGCACCGCTCTCCTAAAGCGGGTGTCGTAGGTTCGATTCCTATCCAGGGCACTCCGGGGTAGCATTTTTGCATGTGCGCGTCGTATGGCCTCACCTTTCAAGACGCCTACGGTCTCGACCCGCTCGACGGGCGTGAGTCGCGGGCGCTGCTCGACGAGTGGCTGCAGCGACACCGAGGTGCAGCCAAGATCACCGGTTGCATCGCAGTGAACCTCAACCCGCTGATCGTGGCCGATGCCGCTTCGGCCCGCACTCTCAAGCTCGGGTGGTGGTGGCTGTGGCGCGATAGCACGGGGCCGGTGCAGTTCTCAGCATTTAACTCGCGCGACGACAAATTGACCCGCAGCTGGGCGGGTCCGCTGCAGCGTAGAGCGCTCCTGCCGGCGTCGTGGTACGTCGAGAAGAAGGTGCGCTTCGGATTGCCCGATAACGGCACCTTTGCGATCGCGGCCATCACGAACACCGTCGTCGATGCCCGCACTGGTGAGCAGCGGCTCAGCTATTCCATGGTGACGCGTGAAGCTCTGGGCGAGGCTGCAGCGACATGGAACCGCATGCCGCTGGTGTTGCCAGCCGACATGCATGACACGTGGCTCGACCCCGAGCGCACGGGTGATGCGCAGCTCGTGAGCGAGGCGCAGCACGCTTCGAACGAGATCTCAGCGGCGATGTGTCGCAGCGACGACGAGAATGACGATGGCGAGAGCGGTGCACCAGATGCGTCTTAATTTATTTCCAGTGCAAGGGGGCGACCGTCATGTCGCTTGAATCACTACAAATAGAGGTCGTGGGCGCCGGGCGTATGGGCCGAGCCCTCGTCGCTGCGTTGCGGCACAGTGGGCTCGACGTGCCGCCACCCGGCCTGCGCGGCGCACGGGGCGAAGACGCTGAGCTCGTGATTCTTGCGGTCACAGACGCAGAGATCGGCGCAGCGGCCGCCGCCATCGAGCCGGGCCGCGTGGTGGCGCATCTTTCTGGTGCGACGACGCTTGAGCCGCTTCGCCCGCACGAGCGTTTTGGGTTGCACCCGCTCATGACAATCTCTGGTGCAGAGGGCGATACGCCCGCACGCTTCGAAGGGGTCTACTCTGCGATCTCGGCATCTAGCGAGCGTGCGCAACAGATTGCCGTTGGGCTGGCTGAGCGGCTTGGCATGGTTCCATTTATGATTCGCGACGAGGATCGCCCCGCCTATCACGCTGCTGCCTCAATCGCCTCGAACTACCTCGTGACGCTCGAAGCGTGCGCTGAGCGGCTTGCCTCGAGCGTGGGTGTGCCGCGCGAGGCTCTGGTGCCGCTTGTCACCGCGACGGTGCAGAACTGGGCTTTGCAGGGTGCTGAACGCGCGCTCACTGGCCCGATCGCTCGAGGTGACGAGGCAACGGTCGAGCGGCAACGCGCAGCGGTGGCGGTTCACCTGCCCGAACAGCTCGAGCTGTTTGACGCGCTAGCGCTCGCTACCAGGCAGTTGGCCGACCGTGCGCAGCATGTGCCAGGTGAGATGATGTGAGCATGCAAGTTTTTCGCACCGCTGGTGAGTTGCGCGCACATCTGCACCAGCTACGAGCCACCATGTTGCCGGCAGCATCGGTCGGGTTCGTGCCGACCATGGGGGCGTTGCACGATGGCCATATGTCGCTCGTGCGAGCGGCACGCGAACAACACGACACCGTGGTGCTGTCTATCTTTGTGAATCCGAAGCAGTTTAACGACGGTCAAGATTTCTCGAGTTACCCGCGAGATGAAGCTCAAGACCTTGCCCTGGCGCGTGAATCTGGGGTCGACGTCGTGTTCATGCCCGATTCCGACGAGATGTACCCGGCGGGGTTCGCTACGTCGGTCAGCATCGATGCGCACCTGACGAACGTGCTCGAAGGTGCGGTGCGCGGTCAATCCCACTTCAGCGGCATGGCGACTGTCGTCACTAAACTGCTCGTGACGGTGCAACCAGAAGCCGCCTATTTTGGTGCGAAAGACTTTCAGCAGGTCGTTGTCGTGCGCAGGTTTGTGACAGACCTTGGGCTGCCAGTGCGCATCGTCAGCTGCCCCACCGCACGTGAGCCCGACGGGCTCGTGATCTCGAGTCGCAAGGTGCGATTCTCGGCCGAACAACGGCGTCAGGCCGCCGCCATTCCTGCGCCGCTCACCCCCATCGTGACCGCGGTCGAGGCCGGCGAGACCGATACCAGTGTGCTCTTTGAAGCGGGTGCCGCAGTCTTGCATCAGCAGGGGCTCGATATTGAGT
>JAAZHL010000443.1 GCA_012510755.1 Leucobacter sp. | reverse complement strand
GTCCATGCCATGGTCCAGCCAGAAGCGCAGGCAGCGGTCCAGCTCCTCCTTGACCCAGCTGTGGGTTTCCTTCAAATACTCATTCATGCGCTCAAACTCCATCAGTACTCGGCGAAACTATCCCTGCGGGAGTACTTGCCTGAGGCGAAGTGAGCCAGCATGGCGGCCTCAAAGGCCTCCCCATTGCGGGCCTCCAGGGCCTTGACGATGTTCTCATGCTTGGAGATGGTCTCGTCCAGGTGCTTCACCTTCTCCTCGGTTTTGTAGTTTTCGTCCACATCCCAGATGGCCTCCAGAATGGACAGCAAAATGCGGTTGTCAATCCGCGAGAAGATGGTCATGTGGAAGGCCCTGTCCTGGTCGGGGAAGGTGCGGTGCTCCTCCCAGGCGACCTTGATCTCTTCCATGATATGGCGGATGGCCACCACATCCTCCTCCGTCAGGGCTTCATAGGCGCGGCGCATGTAGGCCAATTCCAGCTTTTTGCGGATGTCCAGCATGTCCACGATGGTTTTCTCTTCATCACCAAAGGAGCCCAGCACCACGTTCTGGAATACAAAGTCCAGGTTAAACTCCTTCAGCACCGTGCCGCGACCCGGCTGGGCTGCGGCCATGCCCATCAACTCCATGGATTTGATGGCTTCCCGCAGCACATTGCGGCTGACGCCCAGCATATCCACCAGCGCCTGTTCGGTGGGCACCAGGTCGCCTCGCTGCAGGTTGTGCTGCAGAATGTACGCCCGTATTTTCTGAAAGACCTGAATGTACAGCTTTTCGCCGCCTTTTCTGTTCATAGCGTCCCCCTATACATATTGCTTTCTTTATACACGCATTGCAGTACAAAGTCAATCAACATCCTGCGGAAGTTGTTGAACATTTGCGTCTATTTTGAGGTGGCTTTCCGGGGTAGGGCATCCGCAAATTCCAGGCTTTGTCCATGGAACAAGCGGCCCTAGCTGTATGCCCATAATTGTCCCGCATTTTGCTGGCCGCCGCCGCACCCCTTCGTAGGTTTTCTATATTTGAAGGACAAAATGGGCGCAATTTCTCCTTTTTTCGCTATTTTGGGGTTGACATTGTAGGATGAATTGCGTATTGTGGTTTCAGTGAAACCATCGTACCCCATTATCATCAAGGAGGCTACCCATGAAGAAACTGATTTCCCTGTTTCTGGCGCTGATGTTGCTGATGTCCCTGAGCAGCATGGCAGTGGCCCAGTCCACCGAGATCACCTGGTGGACCTTCCCCGTGTTCGGCCAGGAGAATGCCAATGATCCGGCCGGCACCTACGAGCAGAAGCTGGCGGCGGCCTTCATGGCCAAGAACCCCGGCATCACCGTGAAGGTGGAGACCATCGACTTCCAGTCCGGCCCTGAAAAGCTGGTCAGCGCCATCGAGGGTGGCAAGGCCCCCGACGTGCTGTTTGACGCCCCCGGCCGCATCATCGAGTACGGCCGCAACGGCAAGCTGGTCAAGCTGGACGACATGTTCACCGATGAGTTCAAGGCCGATGTGAACAACGACGCCCTGCTGGGCGCCTGCTCGGATGGCACCAACTACTGGATGTACCCCAT
>JAAZHL010000209.1 GCA_012510755.1 Leucobacter sp. | reverse complement strand
TGCACCGAGTTCTCCTCCATCCGACCACGGGGGACGGCGAACTGGTGTGAAGTGTGTGTCGGCGTGACGGCTGCCGCCGGTGTGACGTGTGTAACGGGTGCGGCCGATGTGACGGGTGCGGCCGGTGTGACGTGTGTGACGGGTGCGGCCTGTGTGATCGGCGTGACGGGTGCCGCCGGTGTGACGTGTGTGACGGGTGCGGCCGGTGATGAGGTCAGGTGACGAAGCGCAGGTCGTCTTCGTGTCCGAAGAACTCCCGGTCGAAGACCGCGCGGGCGCGTCGGCTGGCGCCGAACCACCGTTCCTCGAGTTCGCTCGTGTGACCGGTCGGCATGCCGAGCACCCCTGCGATTGCCTCGAGCTCTGTGCGATCCACGGGCAACGCATCCGTGACTCTGCCGCTTGCGAGCTTTGCCGCCGATCGAACGCTGCTTGCCAGATGCCAAGCTACCTCGAGCTGTGCGCGATCGGTCGGATCGAGCAGCCCCGCACGTACTGCCGCATCAAGCGCTTCAAGCGTTGAGGGGGTGCGCAGCGAGGGCACGTCGTTCGCAGAGCGCAACTGCAACAGTTGCACCAGCCATTCGACATCGCTCAGGCCACCCGGGCCGAGTTTCAGATGGCGGGCGGGGTCGACGCCTCTGGGCAGCCGCTCCCCCTCGATGCGCGCCTTCATGTGACGCACCTCACGCGCATCGTTCTCACTGAACCCTGGTCGGTATCGAATTGCATCAGCAAGCGCAATGAAATCGGCTCCGAGTGACGCATCTCCCGCGACCGCTCGGGCGCGCAACAACGCCTGCGCCTCCCACGTGAGTGACCACCGCTCGTAGTAGGCGCGATAGGCGTCGAGGCTGCGCACGATCGGACCGTTCTTGCCTTCGGGCCGCAGATCAAAATCGAGATCTAGGGCAAACCGCGGGTCGTCGACAAGCGCTCGCAGGTCGGTGATCAGACGTTCTGCACGGCGTTTCGCGGCGGCAGCAGCGGCAGCGTCAGCGGCAGCGGCAGCGTCAGCGGCAGCGTCAGCGGCAGCGGCAGCGTCAGCGGCAGCGTCAGAGGCAGCGTCCTTGGCATCGCCCGAGACTCGGTAGACCGCGAGCAGGTCGACATCGCTGGCGAAACCAAGCTCGCGCCCGCCATAACGCCCCATACCGATGAGTGCGATCTCAATCTCAGGCGCAGCTGCTTCGCCCGAAGCCGTCGACTCTTCTTTCAGCGCCAGCAGCAAGCTATCAAGCAGGGCCGTGTGCGCGGCATCGAGTCCCCGCGCGACTTCGGCATCATCGACCACCCCGACGAGCTTGCCGAGCGCGAGACGCAACACCTCACGCCGATGCACCATGCGCAGCAACTGCGCAGCCTCAGCTGCGCTGCCCCTGCGCGACACGATGGCACGCATCTCGTCACGCACTGCGTCGAGTGCTGTCGCACGCAGCAAATCATCACGTTCGAGCCAGGCCACCGCATCTGGCATCGTCTCAAGCAGTTCCGCAGCAAAACGTGACGTCGACAGCACACGCATGAGCCGCTCTGCCGCCACACTGCCGTCACGCAGCAGGCGCAAGTACCAGGGATTATCGAGACTCGCTTCGCTCACGCGGCGAAAGGCGAGCAAACCGTAATCGGCGTCGGTTCCGGCAGCTAGCCAAGGCAATAGTGCGGGCAGCAGGTTGCGTTGAATGCGTGCGGTGCGAGAGCTGCCCTTCGTCAGCGATTTCAGGTGGCGCATTGCCCCGTCAGGATCACGAAAGCCAATACTTTGCAGGCGTGCGTGCGCCTTATCGCTGCCCAGTTTGAGGCTGCCGTCAGGCAGCGCCGCAACAGCGCTCAGCAACGGCGCATAAAAAATCTTCTCGTGCAGCTTGCGCACCTCGGCGCGAATATCGCGCCACAACCGCGCAAGGTCATCGCCGGTGGGCGCGAGCCTCGATGCGCGGGCAAGCACCCGCAGCCCCTCAGGGTCTCGCGGCATCAGCGCGGTGCGCCGCAACTCACGCATTTGCAGTCGATGTTCAAGCACCCGCAGGCTGCGATAGTGAGCCGCAAGCCTCTCACCATCTTCGCGCGCCACATAGCCGCCCGCGACCAAAGACTGCAACGCAGGCAACGTGCCAGCGACATGCAGATGCGCGTCGTATTGGCCGTGCACGAGTTGCAACAGTTGCACGCTGAACTCGATGTCACGCAGACCGCCCGGGCCGAGCTTCAACTCATAGTCGAGGTTGCCCGGGTCGATGTGCTCAGTGACACGCTCACGCATGCGCTGCACTGAGCCCACAAAATCTGGCCGTGAGCTAGACGCCCACACAAGCGAGCGGGTCTTGCTCACGAACTCTTCGCCAAGTAACAGATCGCCGGCGACAGGTCGAGCCTTCAGCAGCGCCTGAAACTCCCAGGTCTTGGCCCACCGGTCGTAATACTGCAGCATTGAGCCGAGACTGCGCACCAGCGGGCCGTTGCGACCTTCTGGCCGCAGGTTCGCGTCAACCTGCCACAGCGGAGGTTCTATCGCCGGGTCATGAATCGCTCGCATCGTTTCTGTGGCGAGCCTGGTGGCGACGCGCAGCACACGATCGAGGTCGATGCCCGCATCAGCGGCAACGGCTGGTGTGGCAGCGGCTGGCGCGGGGGCGGTGGTGAGCTCGGAGGCAGTGCTCGGCTCGCCAGCGGCTGGTGCGGGGGCGGTGGTGAGCTCGGGTGCGACACTCGGCTCGGCGACGAACATCACATCGACGTCGCTCACCACGTTCAGTTCGTTTGCTCCACACTTACCCATGGCGAGCACGGCGAAGCGGGTGCCAGCATGGTGCTCAGCGGCCACCGGTGGCCCAGTGATCCCTGCCAGCAACGTACCTCGAGCGACCGCGAGTGCAGCCTCAAGCGCGGCGTCTGCAAGTCCAGAGAGCGACAACGCAACGGCATCGAATGCAGCGGTCGGTTCACCGCTCACACCACATTCAAGGTCATACATCATGACGCCAGCGAGCAGCTCACGGTAGCGCACTCGCAAGGCCGCAGCACCGGCCTCGGCGGTCAAGTCGGCTATGGGTTGCAGCGCTTCAACGTCTGCACCAACGGCAAGAAGCAGCTCAGTGCGCGCCTCGGCAGCGCTGACCAGCCTGCCACCACGCAGCGTCTCAGTGAGTTGTGCTGGGTGACGCAGAAAGAAGTCGCCGAGGGCTGGCGACGCACCAAACAACAGGGCCATGTTGCGCCAGAGCTCAGGC
>JAAZHL010000433.1 GCA_012510755.1 Leucobacter sp. | reverse complement strand
CTTTCGATTCGAGTATATAACTTCTGTAAATCACAGGTATCGGACACTGTCTTTTGGGGCACAGATCGTAAGGATTGGCCCGTGTGGGTTTCGTGACCTTAGTAGTCGCAACAAAAGGGCCGCCCCTCCACAATTTTCATTGCTTTGGAGACAACCCCTGTTGGCATAAGGTCTGAAGGTCAGAGCATTACGCCCATATCCCTGTAGTAGCTACCACTACTGGTTTCAGCATACCCAGGCAATTCCACTGCCCCGAGTTCGTCGAAGCTGTTCAGGTCAGTGGTCCGCAACTGTCTGCCGGAGAACGTGAAGAGCGTATCACCGATATAGGCTGCCCGGTAGATGGCATCGTAACTATAGAAAGCGTTCCATTCCTTGTCGGTCAGCTCTTTCTGGGTTCCGAACGGATCGCTAAATTTGTCGAAATGGGAAACATGGCCACGCAAGGTAATTTGTCTGTTGTCGTCAATGCCCAGAACCAGAAGTCCCTGGAAAACTGGCTGCGTGTACTCGCGGGGATTGGCAGCAGATTTTTGTGTCAGGGTGGCCGGGAAAGCGATCTCATTTTTGTTTTTGGAGAATAACAGGCTTTTATGGTTGTATAGAATGTCTGCGTAGGAACCGGCTCCGCCAAAGACGATCGACGAGATCTCAAGCGGTTTGTCATAATCACTGATATCAAACAAGGAAACCTTGATGCCGAGATTGAAAGCGCTCTCTTTTTCAACAAAAACATCGTAGCCAAATCCGATCAACAGATTTTCATCATACGGATGCAGATACGTGCTGTAGCCCGGAATCTTCAGCTCACCGCGAACAACCGGCAGAAGCGGATTGCTCAGGTCGATCGAAAACAACGGATCAACGGTGCGGAACGTGACGATATAGGCTTGATCGCCCATGAACCGGACAGACCGGATGGTCTCACCCGGTGCCAGACCGGTGACCTGACCAACAAGATCCAGGTTGCCATCGAGGATATAGAGGGTGTTTTTCGATGGATTGTCTGCGCCAGTCCATGTGTCGCCGGTTGTGGTGGCAATCCTGAAATAACCATTATGCTCGTCCATGCTGAACTGGTTGACAATCGATCCGGGAACCGAGCCTTTGGCAGATCCGCTGATCCGGGCATCCTGCAGCTCGAACCGGAAAATTTCTGTACTGTAATCTGGAGAGGTGTTTTCCTTGCCGTCCCTTATATATTTCAGAGCGGCCACATAGAGAAAACCAGTGGACGCGTATACGTTTCCGGATGAACCGAGCACGGACATGACATCCGCTTCGCGGGAGTCATCCAGGGTGTCGATACCGGCAAGAATCAGCTGGCTACCAGGATCACCGTCAGGCAGAAGCGTAATCCGATCAGTGGGAATCGCCTTCCAGGTGTCCGCTGCCGGGTCCTCGCAAATAGCCGGGAAAACGTCGGCTGGATCCAGATCCTTGGCGTCTTCCGCAAAAATGCGGTAGTCATAACGATTCGTTACAACATATACCGCGGATCCGACCCTGCGTGAAGTGGCATAATACCCATCCTGCGTGAACTGCCGAACAATGACCGGGTTGGTTTTATCACCGATATCATAAATTCG
>JAAZHL010000208.1 GCA_012510755.1 Leucobacter sp. | reverse complement strand
GCGTGGGGGCATGGGGTCAGACGCCACTTCCACTCACCGCGTGATTGAACCGAGTGTGCTCTATGTCGGTACGCCGGTCTACCTTGTTGCGACGCAAAACCCCGATGGCTCTGCCAACTTGGCGCCTGCATCGAGCCACTTCGCACTCGGCCGCACGATCGTGCTTGGCCTTGAAGAGGGTGGGCAGTCGCTCGATAACGTGCGGAAGCACCCAGAGCTGACGGTCAACTTCGCTTCGTCGGCCCAGTGGCAGCATGTCAAACGTCTCGCGGGAGTGACCGGCAAAGACCCGGTGCCCGCAGAGAAGTCAGCGGCGTATACGTTCGAGCCGAATAAGTTTGCGCGGGCCGGGCTGCACGCTGTCGGGTCTGATCTCGTGAGCCCGCCCAGGGTTGCTGAGGCGCCGATTCAGCTGGAGTGCCGTCTCGTGCGCATTACGCCTTCGGTTGACGGGGTGTTTGGCATCGTTGAGGCCGCGGTCGTGCGGGTGCATGCCGCGCGCGACATCACCGTTGATGGCACCGATCATCTCGACCCTGCAGCGTGGCACCCGCTGATCTATGCGTACCGGCACTTCTACGACCGGGGTGCAGAGGTTGGTTGGACCCGCAAGAGTCCCTTGGTAGCTGCTCCCGCTGAAGTGCAGCGTTGGCAAGACTCTGGTGGTGCGTGGCGAGTCGCCTTCAGCGACGAGGATCGCGCGACCGTCGAACTGCTGCGCTGCGATGGCGGTGAGATCGTCGACCGCCTCACCCTGACCGACGCTCGTGATGTGCGGTGGGCTGCGGTGCAGGCGGCAGCCGACCGTGATTGACGCAATGCGAGGCAACAAATGGTGAACTTTGGCTGAATGACAGGCGACACGCCCGGGTTCCCAGAGCGGCTTGCGCTGAATTGCCCCGTCATGTTAAGTTTATCTAGTTGCCAAAAACGAGGCCGGAAGGTCAAGAAGTGCAACAGATCAGCTTCTCGGAGAACCTGTAATTGGGTTGCGTACGGGGGGTGTCTGGTCCTTGAGAACTCAATAGTGTGCACTTGATTGTCAAATGCCAATTTTATATCCCGTCCATCCACATTTTTGTGGGTGAATGGCGATTCCTTTTGGACAAATTATATGAACGTCAGTATTGATGTTTGTTTTTGTCAGGTCAAACTCGCGGCGCATGAATCTTTTTCCGGTTTGTGTGTTGCACATGTTTTTTACGGAGAGTTTGATCCTGGCTCAGGACGAACGCTGGCGGCGTGCTTAACACATGCAAGTCGAACGCTGAAGCTCGGAGCTTGCTCTGGGTGGATGAGTGGCGAACGGGTGAGTAACACGTGAGTAACCTGCCCCGAACTCTGGGATAAGCGCTGGAAACGGTGTCTAATACTGGATATGCACCATAGCCGCATGGCTTGTGGTGGGAAAGATTTATCGGTTCGGGATGGACTCGCGGCCTATCAGCTTGATGGTGAGGTAATGGCTCACCATGGCGACGACGGGTAGCCGGCCTGAGAGGGTGACCGGCCACACTGGGACTGAGACACGGCCCAGACT
>JAAZHL010000207.1 GCA_012510755.1 Leucobacter sp. | reverse complement strand
GATCTGCGGCAGATGGATCACGCCGGTTACTCGGACTTCCGGGGGCGTTCGCCAGGGCTGGCGTTGCAGGCGAATCATTACGCGGGTGTGCGTCGCGGTGTGTTCGATGTAGCGCCAGCGCCCGTCGATGGTTTCGGGCATGTCCGATTCCATCTGGCTGCGCTTCTGTTCGTCGGTGACCGTCGAATCGTCGTAGCCGAGCACCTGGTCGATGGTGTCGCTGATGTCTTCGCCGTCTCGTTCACCTGGGTAGCGGTCGGGCAGATACCAGCCTTCGGGCAGGTCTTCTTGCCGGATCAGCGAGTCGAGGCGCTGGCTCAGTGGTGCGTCGGGTATCGGCGGCATGGTGACGAGTCTAGCGGCAACTTCCCAGTAAGTCGCATATTTGCGTAACTGCGGGATTGGTGTAGAGTAATCGCACATTCGCAAATATGCGAGTTTCGGCCTGTCGCTCGGTGGGCCGGTCACACCTACTGAAAGGGGCCGATCATGGCCGTTCGTCTGTTGCAGGAAACTTCGTTGCCGATTGATGGGAACCGGCTGGGGCCGGTGCTGGTGGCGAGTATCGCCCCGGTGTTCGAGAACCGCGAGAGGACGGTGCCGAAGCTCGATGCCGATTCGTCGTTGCCGCTGTGGGCGGTCACGGTGATGACCGCCGAGGGTGGGGTGGGTGAAGTGAAGATCGCTGCCGACAAACCGCCAACGGTGGTGGGCAAACGGGTGACGCTAGGTGATCTGGTGGCGCGAGCCTGGGAGGTCGAGGGGCGACACGGGATCGCGTTTCGCGCCGGAAGGCTCACGCCGGTAGCGGAGGGGTCGTGATGTTCGGTGATCTGCTCACGTCGTTCAACGGTGCCGGTCTGCTCCTGGCCGCTGTCGCGGTTCTCTTGCTCGTTATGCTCGGCTTCACCGCGACGCCGCGCGCGTTCATGGATCGCCGGCTACGCCGAATTGCTGAGGGTGCCGGCCTGACCGTCTCGCACCGCACCCGGCAGGGTGAGCAAGCTGTCTCCTATCCTCGGGTGACAAGGCGCACGCGCACCGCGTTCGGGTATCGGCTGATGCTGGCGCTTCCTTCGGGCATGTCGGTGGATGATGTGACGCGGCATATCCCTGAACTCGCTGACGGCTTGCACGCGCAAGAGGTCAGAGTGTCGCGGGGCAGGCCGGGCGTTGCCCTGGTCGAGGTGTATGTGCGGGATGCGACACCCGAAGCCTTCGACCTCGACGCGCTGCGAACCTTGACGCAAGGGGCCACGCGTGATCTGTGGCTGCCGGTCGGTATCCGTGACGATGGTTCGCCTTATCGGGTGGGCCTCGGGCATCTGCTGATCGTGGGGGCGACCGGATCGGGCAAGGGATCGGCGCTGTGGTCGGTGATCCGCGCCTTCGACACACTGCGAGCTGACGGCCTGGCGATCCTGTACGGGATCGACCCGAAGCGGGCCGAGCTTGCCGGGGTCGGTGGCGGGTTCGAGCGTGTCGAGTACGACCATACAGGGGCGCTCGCACTGCTCGAACAGGTGGGGCGTGTGATGGACGAGCGGAAGCTGCTGGGCTTGCGATCTTTCGCGGCGACCGCAGAACGCCCGTGGCTGGTGCTCGTGCTCGACGAGTTCAACGGCCTCCTGAACGATCCCGAAGCCTCACGGCGCAGACGGATCGCGGAGCTGCTGCACCTGATTCTCTCGCAGGGCCGTTCGCTCGGGGTCGTGGTGGTCGCGGCGGCGCAGAACGCGCAGAAGGAATCGCTTGGGCAACTGCGCACCCACTTTCAGACGCGAATCGCGCTGCGGGTGGAGACGGCAAGCGATGTAGACATGGTGCTCGGGGCGGGGTCTGCCGAGGCTGGCGCACGCGCCCATGAGATTACGCCCGCGACAGAATCGAACGGCTACGCCACGGCAGGAGTGGCCTACGCCCGAAGTGACGGCGAGCCGGTGCCTGTGCGGTTCCGGTTTCCGTTCATACGCGACGCCGAGATAGCCGCGTGGGTGGAGACGGCGGAAAGGAGTAACGGTCATGTCTGATCCGATGTTTCTCTCGGAGGAACAGGCCGCGCAAATGCTCGGCGTGCATCGCACGACGCTTCGCCGCTCGGTCGACGCGGGGCTGCTTCCGCTGCATCCGATCTTCGTCACCCCGCATCTGCGGCGGTTTCGCCGTGATGAAGTCGAGTCACTACGCGGTGCGCCCGTGCCCGGCTCGGCTATGCCCAGTGCGGCAAAGGGGCGGGGTCGTGGCCGTTCGTAAGCAACCCTCGGGGCGGTGGCGTGCGGTCGTGAAGATCGGTCGCCAGTACGTCGACGGGCGCACCTTCGACACCAAGCGCGAAGCCGAAGCATGGCAGCGGCAACGCAAGGAACAGCTCTCCGGCTACGTCGATCCACGAGCGGGCAAGATCGTGACCGAGCAGCGCATCGCGGAATGGTTGGAGTACCGACGCGCGACCGCGCAGACCACAACCGCCAAGACAGACGCATATCTCACAAAGTGGATTCCGCGCACGATCCTCGCCCTGCCGCTGGATCGGGTCACACCGGGGATGCTGATCGATTCGATGATCGCGCTCGTGGACGAAGGGCGGGCGGCGAAGTCGATTCAGCGGTATCGGGCGATGCTCGGCTCGTTCTTCTCGTGGGCGGTCGAGCATCGAATCATCACGGCCTCACCCGCGAAAGGTGTGAAGGTGCCTGCCGGGGGTCGCCCCGTCGAAGAAATGCACCCGTGGACGCGCGCCGATCTGGATCGCAGATTCGCGGTGTGGCACGCGCTGCATGAGGATATGGCGGAAGTCGCGCGGTTCCTCGGCCTCACGGGGCTGCGCTGGTCGGAGGCGCGGGCGCTCACGGTGGCCGATGTGTCGCTCGTACCGTTCGCGGCGGTCACCGTGCAGCGGGCCAGGCCCGAGGGCGTGGCGACGAAGACCACCAAATCGGGAAAGACTCGCCTCGTGCCGCTCGCTGACGTGCTGCTCCCCTACGTCAAGAAGCGCATGAAGGGGCACGGGCCGAATGAACTGCTGTTCCCGCCGCTGCACCGCGCCCGGTTCATCGAGTGGCTGAACTGGGGTGAAACGGGCCAGGGGCGCACGATCCACGACCTGCGACACACGGCTGTGTGCATCTGGCTCGCCTCCGGCGTGAAGCCCGGTGTGGTCAAGTCGTGGGCGGGGCACGCAAGCCTCACCACCACCGATATATACGTTCACCACCTCGGCACCGAGGCCGACGCCGAAGGCCTCGCGCTGCTCAATCAGAAGCCCGGGGCACACCGGGGGCACACGCGGAAAGGAGGCCGCCGAAGCGAGTGATTTCCGAACTGTTGCCCTATCAGGCATTTACTTTGGTGGGGCTACCAGGACTTGAACCTGGGACCTCTTCATTATCAGTGAAGCGCTCTAACCACCTGAGCTATAGCCCCTTGACCAAGCAACGACTCTACCCGAAAACGCCGATAAATCGAAATCGAAACTATTCGACGCGCCCAAGAACCGAAACTTAGTTGCTCGTGAAACCGAGCTGGAACCCGCCCAGCACACGCACGAGCAAGTTGTAAATCAGCGCGCCGACCGCACCGAACGCCGTGCCAATGATCACGTTCAAGATGCCAACGACCATGGCAAAACCGAAGACGGTGCCGAAACTCAGCATGCCCAAGATGCTGATTTGGTCACTGACAATGTCCATGAACAGCTCGTCGACCTTCGCAAGCACACCGGTCGACAGTAGCACGGTGTAGATCAGCACCATCGATACAACCACGACGATGCCGGCGCACAGTGAGATGAGAAATGAGAACTTCACTGCCGACCAGAAGTCGATATAGACGAGCTTCAGACGTACCTGCTTAGCAGGGGCCTTTCTGCGGCTCTTCTTTGCCAGCTTGTCGGCAACGGTATTACTCATTCACGTCTTCCTTGTTCTCGGCGGGCTGATCGGAAACTTGCCCATCAGCCGCTGCGCCTTCGGCACCCTGCTCTTCTTCAGAGTCGCTCTCTTCGAGACCGCGCTCTGTGTTTCGTGCGATGCCAATAATACGATCACCTTCTGGGAATCGTGCAAACACCACACCCATCGTATTACGGCCCTTTGCCGGAACCGCATCAACATTTGAACGGACGACCTTGCCGCTAGCAAGCACTACAAGCACTTCGTCGGGTTCATCTACGATAAACCCGCCTACGAG
>JAAZHL010000206.1 GCA_012510755.1 Leucobacter sp. | reverse complement strand
TGGGTTGTCTCGTTTGGCTATGCCACTGTTGAAAGCGATGCGAGCAGCGCACAGCTGGTGTTTAGCCGCTTGGCTCAGGACATTGAGGCCGCGGAGTCCTTTGCCGCACTGGATGGCGCCGGCAATAATGAAGATGAGGCCGATGCAGAGACAAGCCCAGAGTCAGGCACAGAGGCAGAGGCAGAGGCTGACGATGCCGCTGCGGGCCCTCTTGATCTGCTGGTGCCGAACCCGAGCGGCAGTGATCTGTGGCTTACCGAGCGAGTTGCAGCCGTCGCCGAAGGCGAGACCGACGAAGCACAGGGTGACGCTGAAGCAGCGACCGATGACGAAGCGATCGAGACGGTGGCACCCGCTCAAATTCGACTTCCGGTGAAGCTCGAGGGCAATCAGTCAGTGCTGGTGTATGTCGCTGAGACTGATCCGTCAGCTGAGCTGTCGATTGAGTGGGTGCAAGATCGGAAGACTCCGTGGGCCGGGCCGCTGCTCGTTGGTGGCGGTGTGTTGGCGTTGATTGGTGCGCTGCTGTACTTGTTGGCGGTGGATCATGACCGGCGTGGGCTCGGCCCTCGCCGTGGCCGGAAGGGCCCGCTGCTTGGCATTCGCAATGTCTTCTCGGCAGCCCGCAAGACGCGCAGCAGCGGCAAGACGCAAGAGAACGACGGTGAACAGACTGGTTCGAGTGACGCCTCACAGACCGGCTCGGCCGAGGGAGCCTCGTCGACAGACATGAAGCGCATGTCACGTCAGGTGACGCGTGCGGTTGCTGGTGCTTCGCTTGGTCTCACCGTGATGGTGGGGGTCAGTGCCTGTGCCCCCAGTTACTGGCCCGACTTCTCACCCGCGGTTACTGAGGCTACGACTGAGGCCCAGCCTGAACTTGAGACGGCCACCGTCGCGCCTGTGCCAGTGACACAAGGTCAGCTTGAACAGATACTTGACAATATTGCTGAACTATCTGCAGCGGCAGACAGTTCACTCGACGAGTCAGGCCTCGACGTTCGGTTCACCGGTGACGCCCTCGCTGAACGCAAAGCTAACTACACCATTCGTCGAGCGGTCAGTGATTACGATGTCGTGGTGCCCGGTATCACTAGCGAAATGCTCGGTTACCAGCTTGTGCAAAGCACCGAGTCTTGGCCGCGCACCGTATTTATCGTTGTTGCTTCAACCACAGGTGACACATCAAGTGAAGACGACGCAGCCGAAGGCGCTGAAGCTGAGGCAGCAGAGTCGCCATCGCTCGCGATTATCATGACTCAGACAAACCCGCACGCGAACTTCTTGGTGTCGCGCACCATCGCTTTGCGTGGCGGCATCACCATGCCTGAAGCTGCTCCTGCTGAAGAAGGTACAGCGCGACTTGCCAGCGACATCAAGACGCTCGTGATGATGCCACAAGACGTTGGCCCCTCGTACGCGGCCATTCTTGCTGGGGGGACTGGCGTTGAACAGGCCGAGTTTTTTGAGCTCGAGGGCGATACTCTGCTTGAACGCAGTGGTCTCGCATGGGTGAACCAATCGGCAGCGGCCGCTCAGACGGCTGGACAGGGCATCACCTATTCGGTCTCAGCAGCGAAGTCAGATTCTCGAATCATTAGTTTGTCGACCGGCGTCGGTGGGGCCCTGGTTGCGACGACTATTCACGAGACCCGCGTTGAGCAGCCTGAAGAAGGTGGCAGATGGCGGCCGACCGTTCCCCCGAGCTTGGCAGCGCTAAGCGGGCTCGAAGGCCAGCAAGACAAGCTCGTGAGCGTGGTCTCACACCAGCTACTGTTCTATGTACCGAGCGCGATCGACGGTGGCGAAATTGAACTGCTCGGGTATACCAGTGATCTCATTGCTGCGAGCAATAGCTAACCGAGGCCTCGCAGCTCGGCAACGAAAGGTACGCAGTGTCTCAGCAGATTCCTGAACGATTCAGCGGGGGAGCCGTTGACCTCAGCCATCTCGCGGCTCGGGCAGCGCAACAGTCAGCAGGTGCTGCTGCATCACCCAAC
>JAAZHL010000454.1 GCA_012510755.1 Leucobacter sp. | reverse complement strand
GTTTTCTCTTTCTTGTTTAGACGCTTCTGATTTCCTTTATGAACAAATCAAAGATCGTCATCCTTGTGTTTTCTTTTCGGCAACGCTCTCCCCTTCTCTTTATTACCGCTCGATGTTAGTTGGTACCGCACCATCCGGTGTCGAAGAGATCAATATCCCCAGCCCGTTTCCGAAAGAAAACCTGGAAGTGTGTTTTCACACCGATATTCGTACGGTATATCGAGAACGATATGCCACCGCAGATGCCGTGATTCGTTGTATTCGTGAATATACAAAACGAAATTGCGGTAATTACATCGCATATTTCCCCTCTTTTCAGTACATGGAAATGGTTCGAGATCGTTTTTGCGATGATTCGGAAGCTCAAAGCGACACGGAGATCATCGTTCAACAAAAAGATATGAACTCAATGGAAAAGGAAGCTTTTTTGACTCGCTTTGACCGATTCGGCGAGAAAACTCTGTTGGGATTCGCGATCCTGGGCGGGCATTTCGGCGAGGGAATCGATTTGGTCGGAGAACGTCTTTCCGGGGTATTCATCGTCGGTGTCGGAATTCCGCAAATTTCTCCGGAACGCGAGATCCTTCGTCAGTATTTTCAGGAGAAATTCGGTGACGGATACTCGTTCGCCTATCGATATCCGGGTTGGGAAAAGGTTCTTCAGGCGTGCGGAAGGGTTATTCGGGACGAGTCGGATTGCGGATTTGTAGTACTGATGGACCACCGGTATGCTTTGATCGAATACAGATCACTTTTCCCGAAACATTGGCAAACGGATCTTGCGTTAAAAACAGAAAATGATGTCGAAGATGCCCCGTTCTATTAATAACTCGTCAGATCACCGACATCGTTCAACAGATCTATTTTACAGTATTTCTTTTCGAACCGTTCACAGAGAAACCTCCGCGTTAAGTCGGATATTTCGAGAAGGACCACATCTGAGACGTTAAAAGAAAACAAATTCGTACCGGCAGAGGTTTGGATATATCGAAGAGCGTTCACCGCGCTTTTCGATATTACCTGATAGTTTCCGGCAGCACCCAAACACACCGGCCGGATACAATACAGTCGACAATGATCGAATGAGAAAGCGAACTGTTCGTCAAGATCGGATCTGCCGCAGGTACACGAATCCAAATCTGCCGTATACCCGCAAAGGTCCATCATTTTCCATTCAAATGCGGAAACGATCAACGCCGACGGCTTGAGTTTTTCCGAAAGAGCGAAAAGCGCCCGAACCAAATATGGATATACGGACGATGCGACATCCGCCGTTACGCAAACATCTGAAGCGATTTCCAAAAGATGCGCGGCAAACGTTAATACTTCAATGTCCTCATAGAGGCCCCTGAAAGACTCGACAAGCTCCGATTCGGACAAATAGTAATAACCCCTCGAACAATTCAGCGCGAAGTCAGAAAGCGTCCCGGGCTGCACAGAAATGGCATGCCTGCTGCCGAGTTTGCCCGCACCCGGGGCGCAAGCACTGATTATGCCGTTCGCGGACGTCAAAATTCGAATGAAACGGTCTTGCTCTTTATGAGGCTTGGCAGACAGGACCAGGCCCCGAACCTTAAGACTTGTCACGAGTTTCTCCCGGTTTGTATCCCAGCTCGTTTAAATGAGTTGCGGCATTTTTCCAGTCTTCGCGAATTTTTACGTGTAATTCCAGATAAACCTTGCATCCGGTCATGCGCTCAATATTCTGTCTCGCTCCCGTTCCGATCCTTTTAATCATTTGCCCGTCTTTGCCGAGTATGATTGATTTGTGCGATTTGCGCTCGCAAAGGATGGAAGCATAAATACGAACCATTTTACGCTCAAGATCTTCCGTCTGCGGTTCACCGAAAACATCTTCAAAGTGATCAATCAGAACCGCGGTTCCATGCGGAACCTCTTGATTT
>JAAZHL010000205.1 GCA_012510755.1 Leucobacter sp. | reverse complement strand
GAGCAGCCTGTGCGATGCGTGAAGCCTCTGAGGTTGCATCTTCTTTCGCCTTGGCAACGATCTTCGTTGCGTCCGAGCGAGCAGCATCACGAATTTCGCCTGCTTCTTGACGGGCGCCTGCAAGCTGAGCAGTGTACTCCTGCAGTGCAGCCTCCGCCTTCGCCTGTGCCTCGTCTGCCTTGGCGATGTTTCCTTCGATAGCAGCAGCACGCTCATCGAGCATGACCTGCAGCTTCGGCAAAAACACCTTCCAGAATGCAACGAGGATGATCACGAAGACAACCAACGACCAAACAATGTCGTAGGTAGCCGGCAACAGCGGGTTAGGCGTCGCGCCTTCTTCGGCAGCGAGGATCACTGCGTTAATCATCGAGCCTCCCTTTCGAGACTAGGGAAAGGATGGGACTTACTGGAAGATGAAGTGGGTCGCGATACCGATGAGCGCGAGCGCCTCGGTGAATGCGATACCAATCCACATCAGCACCTGAAGACGACCTGCGAGCTCAGGCTGGCGAGCAACGCCCTCGATGGTCTTGCCAACGACGATGCCGAGGCCGATTGCCGGGCCGATGGCTGCGAGGCCGTAGCCAACGGTCGAGATGCTACCCGAAACTTCTGCGAGAACAGACACGTTATGTGTTTCCTTCCGTGGGGTGAGTGCGACGGTTGTCGCACCCTGTTTGGTTTAGTGTTCTTCAGCCAGCGCGAGCTGGATGTAGACGCCGGTGAGAATTGTGAAGATGTAGGCCTGGAGAAATGACACCAGAATCTCAAAGAGGGTGAACGCAAAGCCCACAACCAGTGTGCCCACGCCGAAGAGCTTGAAAAGCCCCTCGCCCTCAAGGAGGAAAAAGTTTGTTGCGCTGAAGAAGAGCACCAGCAGCAGGTGGCCCACGAGCAAATTCATCAGCAAACGCAACGTCAGCGTAACGGGGCGAAGAATAAACGTCGAGAAGAACTCGATCGGCGTCACGATGATGTAGAGCGGCCACGGCACACCCGCGGGGAAGAGCGAATTCTTAAAGAAGTTCTTCGGGCTCTTCTTGATACCTGCGTAGATAAAGGTGATGTAGGTCACCACAGCGAGCGTGAGTGGCAAGCCAATGACAGCAGACACGCCGATGTTGAAGCCGGGAATAATGCCCGTGATGTTGAAGGCAAGAATCGTAAAGAAGATCGCGGTGAGGATCGGCAAGAACCTTCGGCCGTCCACCTTACCGAGCAAATCTTCTGCGATATTGACACGCACGAAGTCGAGCGCCATCTCGGTGATCGACTGACCGCGAGTCGGAATCACCTTCATGTTGCGCGTTCCGAGCCAGAACAGCACCAACAACACAATTGTCATGATCACACGAATGATCATGATGCGGTTCATCGCAAACGGTGTGCCCTCGAACAACACAATCTCTGGAAAGAAGTCGTTGATCGACGGTGGGTGAAACCCGCCACCTTCGGCAGCGATAAACACAGGGGCCACGAGTTGCACAGCGTTAGAAAACAGCGCCATTCTCCTGAATCAGGTGCAGCTTGGCTGCACGGCGTCGAACGAAAGTCGTGCCCCAATGCCTTTTGAGCAGCGATATACATTGCTCGGCAGGGAACGTTAAGTATCCTATCAAGAAGTTTGGCGGCTGCGAAACTCGAGCCATCCGATTAGGGCGCATTGCCAATGATCGGTATGCGACTTTTCATCATGACAAAGGCATCGACGACCAGCGATACCAGCACGCCTGCGATCAGCGAGAAGAAGAGAATCTTCGGTTCAAGCCAGGGCTGATCACGCAACAAGAGCGCCGCAACGATGAAGAGAATAAATTTCAGCAGCCAGCCACCAACGACGATGGCGAAAAAGAGAATCAAATAGCTCTCATGGTTGATGAAGCGGTTCGCGAACGCGATGCTGCCGACCGTCAGGCCGAGAAAGAGACCCGCGATCACGGCCCCCAGCACGCCCCCGATGAGACCCGGCGATGCCGCGATCCACCAGCCGATGCCACCGCACACCAGCACCAACAGCACCGTTGACAGCAGCCCCAGCCACAACGCTCGTATTAACACCGGTTGCGAGGTTGGCATGCTCGCCGCGCCAGTTGCAGGCACGGCACCGTCGTCTGCCGATTCACTCATTGCACTTGCTTCTGCCTGCCCATGCGGCGCCGACTCGTCAGTCACTCGGCTTCCTCTCTCTGCCTTGCACGCCGCTCAACTGAGCCGCTGACCAGCGCAGATGGTGCCTTGGTCTTTGACGCACCCGACAACCGTAGCAAGCCCCGCTGTGCAAACCAATCGCGCACACGCACCATTGGCGTGAGCGTCACGACCAGGCACAGCACTCCCCCAGCAACCGCAACGATCGCAGGCCAGACATAGCTTTGGGTGGTGAAAACCAGCAGGCAGGCGAGCGAAACCATCGCAGTCCACAAATAGAAAATGGTGACGGCCTGAACTGGCGAGTGCCCGATGTCAAGTAGTCGATGGTGCAGATGCTTGCGGTCGGCCTCGAACGGGCTCTTGCCTGCCCGCAACCTACGTAACACTGCGAGCGTGAAGTCGGCGAGCGGCACCACTAACACCGCGATCGGCAGAATGATGGGAATGTAACTCGCAAGCACCAGTTTTTGGTCGAGCTGAGCCGGGTTCAGCTGACCTGTCACCGAGACCGTCGATGTCGCCATTAACAGACCGATCAATAGCGCGCCTGCGTCACCCATAAACATTCGCGCGCGATGCCAGTTGTACGGCAAAAAACCCACACAGATTCCGACAACGATCGCGGCGATAAGCGCTGCCAGGGTAATTGACGAATCGATGCCCACCTGTGAAGTCAGCAACTGT
>JAAZHL010000204.1 GCA_012510755.1 Leucobacter sp. | reverse complement strand
TCGACACCCACGGCGCTACACCTGGATCCAGTCGGCCCGGATCGGTCGAGTAGTAGCGCGAATGAGTAGCTGTCGGAGGCTCTACTTTCCCGTCGAGGCGAGCGATCAAGATCGCTCGCTTGCGGGTTTGCGGAACCCCGAACTGTTCGGCCCGCATGATGCCCACCCACACTGAATAGCCGAGCTGCCGCAGCACTGTTGCGTACGTGTGCCAGACCGGCAGCACCTCGGGTACTTGCTCGAGCGCCACGAGTTCAGGCCGGTGTTGGAAGATGTGCGCGAGTGGCGTGAGTACGAGCGCGGTTCGTGGATCCATCATGCCGGTCAGCTCGTGAAGTCGCGCCGGATCTTCATGACGGCGTTCTTCGATCGCGGCGAGCACGTCATCCAGTGCGCGACGCCCTTCACCATTCCCTGCCGCCGAGAATGTTTGGCACGGCGGAGAGGCGATGTACAGCCGATGCGACGGCACCATCCACGGATGAAACAAGCCTGTCCACACGTCCCGGTAGATCGTCCGCATACCGTTCGCGGATCTCATACGGACCACTGACGGGGCAAGCTCGACACCATATTCACGGATCCCGAGACGTTCGCACGCGACACCCCAACCGAGGCCCGCGAAATGATCAACAGCGACTGTCATCGCCCCTCCTGTCGTCGTGGGGGCCGCAGCCCCCGGGAATGAGTGAGGGGCCAGCAGATGCCAGCCCCTCGGTTTGTTTTTCGTTACAGTGCAGCGAAATCGAAAGCTTGCTGCGAGAGACGTTGCGCAGCTTTCTCCGCGAAACGCTCCTGCACCTCGAACAGGATCGACCGCCGCCCCATATCGCGTGCCACGACCCCAGTCGTGCCCGATCCTGCGAAGAAATCGACCACGAGACCGCCAGGCGGCACCGAATACTCGATGAGCGGCGCTACGATCCCAGCCGGTTTCTGTGTCGGATGAATCGCCCGCCCGTGCTCGCTGCGAACCTTCAAGACTGACCGCTGCAGAAGATCGCCGCCGTCGACCGACGTGTACCTTGTGCCCGCGATCTCGCCAGTGTGTGGCGGGCGTTGCTTCCGGCGCACCGTGCGTTTCACCGCTCCCGGCACCTTCGGCACCTCATGCCGCAGATCGCCCCATTCGCCGCGATACCAGAGCGTCGCGAACTCGTGCACGCGCCGGAACTTGTCAGCCGCGAACCCTGACCCGTTGTGCTTCTCCCAGACGACCTCATGTGAGAACTTCCACTGCGTGAACTGTGTCAGACGGTCGAAGAACATGCGCATCGACCCGAAACACCAGAGAGCGTCAGCGATGCGTGAAGCATCATCGGGCCAGTCCGTCACCCACCGATCCCACCCGAGCGAAGTCTCACCGTAGGGCGGGTCGGTGATGACTGCATCGGCTCTCGGAATGTCGGCGAGATGGTCGCGGTAGTCGCCGTGGTACAGCGTCACGTAATCATCTTGGTAATACGGCTTCACTTGCCCTCCTTTCGGGTATAAAAAAAGCCCCTACAGTGAGGGGCGCGGAATCTAACTTGTTAGATGGTTTTGGCGCGGTTCACCGCATACCTCCAACAGCGCAGTCAAACCACGGCTCTTGGAAGTACCTGAACGCTTTACCGCACACAAGATTCACGTCGTCACCGGCTTCAAGCACCCTGAATCGTTGGTCGTCAGACTTGATCAGGTAATCGATGCCTTCCAC
>JAAZHL010000203.1 GCA_012510755.1 Leucobacter sp. | reverse complement strand
GGCTTGCAGACTGCCTCGCAGCAACGGACATAGAGATTGTGTTGGCCTGAACCGAGCCACCACGCCACGGCGCACTACACAGACTATGTCGTCAGCAGCGCCTTGATCGCGCGCCGCTCGTGCATGGCCGCGTAGGCTTCAGCGGCCTCTTCGAGCGGCAGGGTCAGATCGAAGACCTTGCCAGGGTCGATCTCGCGCTTCATGATTCGGTCGATCAGATCAGGCAAGAAGCGACGCACCGGGGCAGGTCCGCCGTGCAGGTGCACCTGCGACGCAAACAAGTGTTTTACGGGAATGTCGTCGCCATCGTGCGCAACCCCAACAAAACCGATGTGGCCACCGGGTCGCGTCGACTTAATCGCCTGCATCATCGATTCCTTTGTCCCCACAGCTTCAATCACGCTGTGGGCGCCAAAACCACCAGTGAGTTCACGCACACGGGCGACACCATCGCGGCCTCGCTCTTCAACAATGTCTGTTGCCCCGAACTCACGTGCCAGGTGTTGACGGTCGGCATAACGCGACATCACGATAATTCGTTCGGCACCGAGTTGCTGAGCCGCAAGCACCCCCATCAAACCGACGGCACCGTCGCCCACGACAGCCACCGTCTTGCCGGGCCCAACCTCAGCCGCCACCGCCGCGTACCAGCCCGTGCCAAGCACGTCAGACGCTGCGAGCAGCGATGGCACCAGATCGGGTTCGGGCGTGCCTGGTGTCGCCACGAGGGTGCCGTCTGCGTGCGGTACCCGCACGAACTGCGCCTGAGTGCCACCGACCGCAGTGATGAAGTTCCCGTGCACACATTTTGAGGTGTAGCCAGCGAGACAGAACTCGCATTCACCGCACGAGTAGATGAATGACCCGACCACGAAGTCGCCTGGCTTCACCGATTGCACGTCTGCGCCGATCTCTTCAACCACGCCAACGTATTCGTGGCCCATGAACCTTGGCTCGATGAAGTCGACGCCGCGATATGGCCACAGGTCTGACCCGCACACGCAGGCGGCAGCCACACGGATCACGGCATCTGTAGCCTCGACGATGCGCGGTGGCTCACGATCTACCACCTGCACCTCACCGGGTGCGTTCAACAGCACCGCTCGCATATGCATACTCCTTTGTATTCAATGAGCTTCTGCGCCTACGCGCAGAACAACGGGTTGGGTTCTGCTGTTACGCGCAGAACAACGGGGGCGCCCCGCTCACTCCCATTCGATCGTGCCGGGTGGCTTCGAAGTGACGTCGAGCACCACTCGGTTTACCTCTGGCACCTGGTTCGTGATGCGGTTTGAAATCTTTGCCAACACGTCATACGGCACGCGAGTCCAGTCGGCTGTCATCGCGTCTTCAGATGACACCGGCCGCAACACGATCGGGTGACCATAGGTGCGACCGTCACCCTGCACGCCGACCGAGCGCACATCTGCGAGCAGCACCACCGGGCACTGCCAAATCTCAGCGTCGAGCCCGGCCGCGGTCAATTCTTCGCGAGCGATAGCATCAGCGGCGCGCAGCGTGGTGAGCCGGTCTTCTGTCACCTCGCCAACAATTCGAATACCGAGGCCCGGCCCGGGGAACGGCTGACGAGACACGATGACCTCTGGCAGGCCCAGCTCACGCCCAATAGCCCGCACCTCGTCTTTGAAGAGGTCGCGCAGCGGCTCAACCAATTCAAAAGTCATGTCTTCGGGCAGACCACCAACATTGTGATGGCTCTTAATGTTCGCAGTGCCCGAACCGCCACCAGATTCGACCACATCGGGGTAGAGCGTGCCCTGCACGAGAAAGCGAATCGGGTCGCCGTCATGCTGTGCTTCAGCAATCAGCTCAGCCTGGGCCTGCTCAAACGTGCGAATGAACTCCCGGCCAATAACCTTGCGCTTCGTCTCTGGGTCGGTGACACCGGCAAGCGCACTCAAGAACTGCTCACGTGCGTCAACCGTGACGAGCCGCACGCCGGTTGA
The DNA here is from genome assembly GCA_012510755.1 of Leucobacter sp. Classification (GTDB taxonomy): domain Bacteria; phylum Actinomycetota; class Actinomycetes; order Actinomycetales; family Microbacteriaceae; genus Leucobacter. The sequence goes on along the minus strand of JAAZHL010000203.1, from coordinate 2,026 downwards.
GGCCACATAGTCTTCTTCAACCTGACGACGCTCGTCTTGACGCAACAAACCGTGATCCACGAACACACACACCAGCTGATCGCCGACGGCCTCATGCACGAGGGCTGCTGCGACCGCCGAATCGACCCCGCCTGACAGGCCACAAATGACCCTGCCCGTGCCGACCTGCGCACGAATTCGCTGAACCTGCTCGGCAATCACGCTGCCGGCGTTCCAGTCTGCAGCGATGCCTGCAATGTTGTGCAAGAAGTTCTTGAGCGCCTGCTGCCCGTGGTCGCTGTGCTTGACCTCGGGGTGCCACTGCACCCCGTACATCTTGCGCTCAGCCGATCCGAAGGCAGCTACCGGGGTGACCTCGGTGCGGGCAAGCACGTCGAAACCTTCGGGTGCGCGCTGCACCACGTCACCGTGACTCATCCACACGTTTTGGGTCTCTGGCTGGCCACCAAGCAGCAGCCCACCATCGCCAACGAGGGTGGCGTGTGTCGCACCGTATTCGCGATCCCCAGTGTTGCCGACCTCGCCACCGAGGGCACGAGCCATCACCTGAAAGCCATAGCAAATGCCAAAGACCGGCACGCCAAGGTCAAAAATTGACTCGTCAAAGTTCGGCGCACCATCTGCGTACACCGACGAGGGGCCACCCGAGAGCACAATGCCGAGTGGCTGTTTCGCTTGCACCTCTGCAGCGGTGATTGTGTGTGGCACCAGCTCACTGAAGACGCCGGCTTCGCGCACGCGGCGTGCAATCAATTGTGCGTACTGCGCACCAAAATCGACAACGAGCACCGGGCGGTGCGTGGTGGTGGCGTTCATTCGCGGCCTTCCGAGCTGGTGTGCACTGAATTTTGTGACTGTTGTGGTTCTAACGTCTGCGGTTCACGGGGGCGTTGCGCTTGCTCGCTGCCCTCATGCTCATTTAGGTAGGCGGTGACCTCACGCACGACCTTGACCTCCATGAAGAATGAGAGCAACGGTATCACCCCACCGAGGGCGAGCTTCAAGAATCGAGAGAAGCGCCAGCGCATGGGGCTCCACACCATGAAACAGGCGATGAGGTAGGCGACGTAGAACCAGCCGTGAATGATCAGAATCATGAGTGACAGGTTGGTGCCTGACCCTGTCGAGGTCATCTCGCAGCCCTCTTGAAATGGGTTGAAGAGCGAGTACCACTGGCACCCCTCGCCAACTACGACGGGAGCAAAGCTCAGCAAGCCGCCGTCACCGCCCGCGAAGAGCTCAACGTGCGTCGGCGAGTACTTCAAGATCATTTCGGTGAGCAGCAACAGCAGCATGACACCGGTGACGATCGAAGCGATCTTGTACCACTTCAGCGAGCTGCGAATACGGGGGTAGTCGCGGGGATTCGGCTGCAGAACCATGATTTCCATTCTATTCTTTGGTGGGCTGCGTTTCTGACGCGCCCGCTGCGGAAGCGCCTAATGTGGGAGCACTCGCTTCGGTAGCACCTAATTCGGTAGCGCTTGCTGCGGTAGCTTCCGCCTGTTCGAGCAATTTCAGCTCATGTGTGCGCTCCCAGTCGTCACGCACCAATCGGTGCCAGAAGAACACTGCGAACCCTGCGAACACTACCCATTCGGCAGCGTAAAAGAGATTCAGCCAGTTGATGCTGCCGACAGGCAGCGGCGGCACAGAGTCGATTGCGCTCAGCCCGATCGACTGCATCGCCGCAGTGTCGAGTTGTCCGGCCGGGTGCATCACGAGATATCCCGGGTAGGCGTGCCCGTCGAAGGGGTGCCACACATTCACAAGTTGCGCGGGGACCATGCTCAGCAGCCGACTCGGGTCGATGTCAGCATCAGGTTTCACTGCCGCGTCTCCCGGCATGTAACGGCCTTCAATCTCGAGCTCGACACCAGAGAATTTTGCCTCGAATTTCTGCAGAGCCTGAGAGGCTTCTGCAGGGGTCGCCGACCACCCGAGCGCCACCGCGAGGTGCCCAGGCCGCGCATCAGTCGTCACGAAATGTCCGACGACCCATGCCCCCACTTCACCGCCGTTCGCG
>JAAZHL010000202.1 GCA_012510755.1 Leucobacter sp. | reverse complement strand
TCCTCCTCCACACCCACGTTTCTCCTTCATGCTCAGGCGAACTGGGCACGGCAGATTGGGTGTCTGCCCCGAGAGCGGCTGTCTGCCCCGAGGTCGGTGGGCTGCCCCGAGGCCGGGGGGGGCCCAAAGCCACTGGAGCGCCAGCGGCGAGCGGTGGGCAGTCGTTGTCGCCCATTGGGGTGGGGGCAACGTTTACTGCCCACCGTTTGAAGCTAGACCCCGAAGTCAGAGCCCGAAGCGAACCCCGAACTCACACCCCGAAAAACACCCCGAGCTCACACCCCGAAATACAGCTCGAACTCATACGGGTGGGGGCGAAGTGCCATTGGGGCGATCTCGGTCTCACGCTTGAGGCTGATCCAAGTATCGATCAAATCTTGCGTGAATACCCCGCCCTCGAGCAAGAACTGGTGATCGTTCTCGAGCGCTTCGAGAGCCTCCTCGAGCGAGCCGGGCACCTGCGGAATGTTTTGTGCTTCCTCTGGCGGCAATTCGTAGAGATCTTTGTCGATCGGCTCCATCGGCTCGATGCGGTTGCGAATCCCGTCGAGCCCAGCCATGAGCTGCGCCGCGAATGCAAGGTAGGGGTTGCCCGAGGCGTCAGGCGCACGAAACTCGATGCGCTTCGCTTTGGGGTTCGAACCGGTGAGCGGAATGCGCACGGCTGCCGACCGGTTGCCCGCAGAGTAAGCGAGGTTCACCGGAGCTTCGTAGCCCTTCACCAAACGACGGTAGCTGTTGATCGTCGGGTTGGTGAACGCGAGCACTGCGGGGGCGTGCTTCAGAATGCCGCCGATGTACCAACGTGCGATGTCGCTGAGTCCCGCATAACCGTTCTCGTCGTAGAACAGGGGCACATCGTTCTTCCAGAGTGACATGTGGGTGTGCATGCCCGAGCCGTTGTCACCGAACACGGGCTTGGGCATAAAGGTTGCAGTCTTGCCCCACAACTCTGCCGTGTTTTTCACAATGTATTTGAACTTCAGCACATCGTCTGCGGCTGCGACCATCGTGTCGAATCGGTAGTTGATCTCGGCTTGACCGGGCGCGCCGACCTCGTGGTGTGCCCGCTCAAGATGTAGGCCCGCCTCGATGAGGCGCAGTGAAATGTCGTCGCGCAGGTCGGCCTGTTTGTCGACCGGTGACACCGGAAAGTAGCCGCCCTTTTGGCGGGTGGTGTTGCCGAGGTTGCCGCCTTCGATTTTGCGTGCTGAGTTCCAGTGCGCCTCTTCTGAATCGATTTCATAGAAGGTGCGCTGCGGGGTGGTCTCGTAGCGCACCGAGTCGAGAATATAGAACTCGGCTTCGGGTGCGAAGAACGCGGTGTCTGCAATGCCTGTCGACGCGAGATAGCGTTCGGCTTTCTTCGCTACCTGACGAGGGTCTCGCGCATAGATTTCGCCGGTGCGCGGGTTATAGATGTCGAAAATGAGGATGAGCGTGCGCTCAGCTCGAAACTGGTCGATATAGGCCGTGGTGACATCTGGAATGAGCTGCATGTCGCTCTCGGCGATGCCGGCAAAGCCGCGAATCGACGAGGCGTCGAACATTTGCCCCACCTCGAAGAAGTCGAGATCAACCGTTGACGCGGGTATGTTGAAATGCTGCTGCACCCCAGGCAAGTCGGTGAACCTGATGTCGACAAACTTTACGTCGGTCTCTCGAATAAATTCGAGCACTTGCTCGGGGGTGGTAAACATGCTGCTCCTCAAGTGGGGCCAGTGGCGGCCCCTCACCCTTTTAGCGTACGGTACACAGATTTCGCGTGCGTGTGAAGTTTGTTTCAGCTTTGTTTCATGTGGCGGCGAATTTTGCTGTTTTTGGCGGCATGGGTTGTGGTGGGGCGAGGATCGATGGCCTACGACCGAATGAGCACTGTTCCCGCGATTTTGTCGTGAAAGCCGCGTTGGTCTGAGTCCCAGACCAGCACGGGTATCACGAGCACGAGCAGCAGCGTGCGTACGATGGGGCGCCAGAGCCCCACCCAGCCGCCAGCTATTGAGACGACATGCAGCCCGACAAGGCGATGCCCGAGCGACCCGCCGATCGTCGGGATGAAGATGATCTGCATG
>JAAZHL010000201.1 GCA_012510755.1 Leucobacter sp. | reverse complement strand
GTCTGGGACGTCAGTCAGATGGTCAACGTCGAAGAGCTCGATCCGCGCCCGTTCATCGAGCTGATGAACCGCATCGGCCTGCCCACCCGCGTGCGCGACGCTCGGGGCGACCGCGATCTCGACCCCTTTGCCGAGTGCCCCGAGCTGTCGGAGCGTGAGACGCTGGGAAAGGTCGTCGTTGACTGAGCGCGCGGTACACGCGTAGCGACGCAAAACAGCGCCGCAACGCCGTTCGGGTTCCGGGCGCGGCGTGCTGCGGTGTTATTCCGTATCAATACCCGACAGGGGGCAGGGTGAACTACAATGTTCTGCTCGGCCCCGTGTCGGGCGTATCGTGCAGCACCGACGGCAGGCCGCGCGTCTCTCAACGTGGCCAAGTTGCAAGGAACCGCGATCATGGCGCATGACACTGAAGCCTCCTGCACGCAGGGGCGGTCACCGGAGCGCATGTTCTTCGAGCATGCCGTACATGCCGTCAAGGGGTGCGTACTGGCATTTTTCGAGCCGAACGGCCAGATCCGGATTTCCAACGCGCACACGCACGGCTTCGTTGCCTTTGTCGGCGAAGACGACCAGGGCCACCCCTGCTCGTGCTCGCTCAAGAAGAGCGCCCGCAGCAAGCGAATGTCGGCCCTGGCACTGAAAACCGCGCGTGCAGAAGGCTGCTTTGAAGCGGGTGGCTGGTTGCGCCCGAAGTCGGGCGAGCCGGTGTGGGCGCATCTGGTGCTGAGCCCGGTGTACGACGAGGCCCAGAGCCTGCTGGGCTACGCGGCATGCATTCACGATAGCACGGCCAGGCGCGCTGCCGAGCACGCCCTGTACAACAGCGAGCGGCAGTTTCGCATGCTAGTGCAGGGTGTCAGAGACTACGCCATCTACATGCTCGACCCGCAGGGCTGCATCACCAACTGGAATGCGGGTGCGGCCCTCATCAAGGGCTACGCGGCCGACGAGATCATCGGCAAGCATTACTCCACTTTCTATACCGAAGAAGATCGCCAGCGTGGCGAGCCGCAGCGTGCACTTGAAATGGCGTTGCGCAACAACGGCTTTCATAACGAAGCCTGGCGGGTGCGCAAAGACGGCACGCTTTTCTGGGCCAGCGTGGTCATTGACCCGATCTACGACGAGAACGGCAATCTGCTGGGCTTCGCGAAGATCACGCGCGACATCACCGAACGCAAGCGTGGTGAAGAAAAGGCGGCGCGCCAGCGCGAGAACCATCATCAGTCTCAGAAGCTCGAGGCCCTGGGGCGCATTACCGGAACGGTGGCCCACGACTTCAACAACATGCTGGCCATCATTCGTACGGCCGCCGAAATGCTGGGCAGCGGCATGCCGCTCAAGCACGACGCCGATCACTACATACGCATGATCACCGACACCAGCGAACGTGCGGCAAACCTTACCGGTCAGCTGCTTGCCTTTGCGCGCCAGCAGCCGCTGCGCCTCGAGGTGTTCAGCCCCACTGCACGCATCGAGGGGCTGCGTCACGTCATTTCCACGTCGCTCGGGTCGCGCAACGAGCTGGTGCTCGATCTGGCCGACGACGTGGCCTTCGTCGAGTCCGACCCCAGCCAGTTCGAGACGGCCATTCTGAATCTGGTGATCAATGCCCGCGATGCAATGGAAGAGGGCGGCGTAGTGACCATCACGGCGTCGAACGTGCGCACCGCACTCGAGGAAGACGACGCGGCCCGCGAATGGGTCGCCAGCGAGGTGCGGGATTCCGGCAGCGGTATCGCCCCGCAGGTGCTGACGCACATCTTCGAGCCCTTCTTCACCACGAAAGAAGTCAATCAGGGAACGGGTTTGGGCCTGAGCCAGGTATACGGCTACGTGAAGCAGTCGGGTGGCGATATCAGGGTGGCGAGCACGGTGGGCAAGGGCACCGCCTTCACGCTGTACCTG
>JAAZHL010000200.1 GCA_012510755.1 Leucobacter sp. | reverse complement strand
CTATCCGTTGCCGGCAGAGTCTGCCTTGGCTAGGGCGGGTGAGATAGGGGGTGAGATGACCCCATCCAGTACGATCGAACCATGCCAACCACGCACCCTGCGTCGGCCTGGGCAAGCCCGCTAACAGCATCCCTGCAGACCGAGGCCCTTCTCGTTCAGTCCAGGCAGCCAGCGCCACTATCGGCTTCGACCTGGCGCACACTCGAAGCAAGCCATCGGGCGAGAGTTGAGGGGCTGACCGCGGCTCACCTCGCACGCAAGGCCAACCGTGAACGGCACCCCATCGAAGACTTTCTGTGGACCTACTACTCGGTCACTCCGGCAGAGCTGCGCAGATGGCACCCCGGCGCCGGCGTCGTGCTCGAAGGCGCTGACCCCCAGCGCACACGCTGGCGCTATTACACCCAGACCGAGGCCGGCATGCAGATCAACCTGCCGCTGTTTTTCGAGAAGCGCGGCAAGACCGTCAACTATGTCGAGCGGCTGCTCAGCGCCACGCTCGCACGCACCCCCAAGTTCGGCTGCTTTGGTCTGCACGAGTGGGCAATGGTCTATCGGTTGCGGCCCGACGAAGTGCGCCACATGGGCCTCCCGTTGCGGCTCGGTCACGCAGCCACCGACGCGGTGGTCGACACGCACCCGATCACCTGCAGCCACTTCGATGCCTACCGCTTCTTCACCCCCGCAGCCACACACCTCAACACCCTAACCCCAACCCGTGAGACGCAGCCCGATCTTGAACAGCCCGGATGCCTACACGCAGGCATGGATGTCTATAAGTGGGCAACCAAGCTCACCCCGATTGTGCCGAGCGAACTCGTGCTCGACTGTTTCGAGTTCGCACGCGACATTCGTGAGGTCGATATGCGCGCCTCCCCCTACGATGTGAGCGGGTACCGGGGCGCGAACGGCGACCCGCTGACGCCGATCCTCGTAGAAACCCCCGGCGGCAAACGCGAGTACGCGACCCTGCAAGCGGGCTTCGCCGAACGCGGCAACAAGCTTCGCGTGCGTGTGCTTGAGGCGATCACGGTTGCCCGCGAGCTGCACGGCTAGGCTTAATGCATGGCCAACGCACAGATTCCCGAGGGGCTCACCGCCGACTACGAGAACGCCGAGGTGCGCGAGGCAATGCTTGCCTTGCAGGGGGCGCCCGACTACGAACGCCTCGCAAACTTTCTGACCACGTTGCGCGCGGGTTTTCTCGTCGCAGACGTCACGGGCACCCACAAGAAAAAATCGACCCGGGTGCGCACCGTGAGATCTACCAAAGGTCAGTTGTTGTTGCCACTGTTCACGTCGATGCACGAGCTGCGCACTGCGCACCCAAAGGGTCGACAGCACGAAGTCAAGGGCGCGATCATGCCAGCGCTCGAAGCGCTGCGACTCATGCGGTCGAGCCCGTTCGTCGCTGTGCAGTTCGATGCCGCATCGGCCGCGTTTGTGGTGTTGCGCAAATACATCGACCTCGTGCTCGACGACCAGCCGATTGCGGCCGCCGAGCTTGAGGCGATGCGCT
>JAAZHL010000199.1 GCA_012510755.1 Leucobacter sp. | reverse complement strand
GTTGTTGTTGTTGTTGCTGTTGCTGTTGCTGCTGCTGTGCATCAGGCGTACCTGCCTTCTGCCGCCCAGCCGGAGTGGTGGGTAAAACAGAGCAGCCAAGCATCGCCGCCTTCGAGCGCCACTTGCAGTCGAAAGCGTGCGGCGGGTGGTTCTGCCTGCCACCAGGTTTCGCGCAGCGGCCAAGGGGCAGACCAGGCGTGAACTTTGCGTGTGGGGCTGCGCGGTATGAGCAGTTCGGTGGGAGTTTCGTTCAACAGGTCATCGCTGTCAATCATCACCTGGCGGCCTGTGGGGCCGAACAAGCTGACCGCGAAGGGTTCGGTGAACACGTGAGTGGGTGTCGCCCCAGTGAGGGCCCCTGGCCACGGCCCAGCGTGGGGCCGCGTGTGCCCTGCGAGTGAGGCTGCTGCGTCAGCCCAGGGCAGCAGCGCCTGCCGGTCAGCACTCAGCCTGCCACCCAGCAGTACCGGGGTGCCGATGCGTTCGCGCCCGAGTAGGCTCTGGACTCGTGTGAACTGATGATGCACGCGTTCATCTGGTGCGGTGTTCCATAACCCAGGTTCGTGCTGGGCGGCAGGCGCGGTGCGGGCGGGGGAGAGCTTGATTGCCGCGATACCTGCACCGCCTCGTTCGGTGTCTTGCGGCAGTGAAGATGCTTGCCAGCGCACTCGGTTCGTGACGTCTGCTGCGGTGAAGTTTGCCGGGTGAGACCACGTATGTGCATGTCTGCTGCCGGTGTCATCACGCAATTCGACGAGCAACTCGGTGCAGACGAGGCCACAGCTTGCGACGCTCTGCACGAATGCTTCGGCGTGGGAGGCAACGGCGAAGGCTAACTGGTCGGCACCATCGAGTGGTGGCTCAAAATCGACCTGCACCGTGAGGTCTCGCGGCAGTGCACGGTCGACCACTTCGACCCCGCCAGGCTCGCCGAGGCCGCGTGCGCGGTGGTGCGCGGCCGCCGCCGCGGGCCCGAACCGCTGCAACACTGCGTCTTCGGGAAGGGCTGCGAACTGGGCAAACGTTCGCACTCCGAGCCCCGCGAGTACCTCTGCGAGACGGTCGTTTGCGATTCGCGTGATGGCGAGTGCGCCGAGAAATTTCTGAGTGTCTACTGCGTTCACGATATTCACGTGCGCTGCAGGGGTCGACACCCAAGGGTCGCCCGGTTTCGCCAGCGCGGCTTGCTTCGCGGCAAAACTGCCAGAAGCGATTGCTACGGTCGCTTCACGGTTATACGCGCCGACATCGGCGCTGGTGAGGCTCTTGAGCACCGCTGCAGCAGCCTGCGGCTCATCGCCGTAGTACCGGCTAGGGCCGCGGGCCCGTGCGCCTCCCCAGCCTGTGCTGAACGGCACCGCCCCGACTACCGCTTGCTGCACACTGCGCATGACCTGCGCCCACGCAAGTGCACTGTCTGCGGCGGGGGCAGCGGCGGCGGCCTCGAGATTCGGCAGATGAAACGCGAGCACGCGCTCGGGCTGTCGGGTGCTCTTGGCATGAGCGTCAGGTGGCAGCTGCATGGGGGAGCACCAAACGTGTGAGACCCGCGGGCACTAGTCGGCCTTCGTTGAAACGAATTGTGTGTCGACGCTGCCCACGGCGATCAATGGAACGCACCGTCAGCTCGTGGCCCTCGAGTTTGCCAGTGCCGCTGCCGAGACCCGACCAACGCGATGCTGTCGCGTGCAACGAGGTATCGCTGCCGGGCCACCCGCCCAGCACTACGAGTGCCGTGCCGTGCTCACGCAGGCGTGCGGTGAGGCGAGCGACTTCGCCAGGGCTTGTATTTGATGGTGGGTGCAGCAGCACGACTGACAGCACCTCGGCGAGCATGCCGGTGACAGCAAGCGTGTGTGTTTCTGGGTGCGGCACCACCACGAATCGATCGAGTCGCACGCCGACGCGGTCTGCTGCTTCGAACCCGAGATGGGGCACCCCGATTGCGCCGCACCAGGCCCCGGTGGCTGATGCCTCGCTGAGCAGAGCGAGTGCCAGCAGCAACGACCCCTGCACTGCAGTTGCCGCGCCTGCGCGTAACGCCCCGCCCGGCAACAGGGGGCGCAACTCGGCAGGAGTGGGGAGGCCGGTCTCGCCGATGCGCAATGGCTGCATCTGTGTGATGCGTTGCTGTAATAAGCGTACGGTTGCGGCCTGATTCATGACAGTAATATTCGAACTAACTTTCGAATAAGTCAAGCTGGATGGGCACTTCAGACACCTTTGAGAAAGCACCGTAAGATGGAGACGATGAATGAAGACGATCTTGACGATTACGAGCGTGAGGCTGAACTCTCGCTTTTTCGTGAGTACCGCGATATCGCGCAGCAGTTTCGCTATGTGGTAGAAACCGAGCGACGGTTCTATCTTGCGAATGAGGTCGATTTGCAGCGCCGCGATGCGGGCAGCGATTTCTACTTCGAACTCACTATGACCGATGTGTGGGTGTGGGACGTCTACCGCTCAGATCGATTTGTGAAATCAGTGCGTGTGTTGACGTTCAAAGATGTGAACGTTGAAGAGCTTTCGGCGCGTGAGTTTAAGCTGCCGCAAGACTTGTCACTTGGTGACCGCTAGGGGCTGATCCTCGTAGCTTTTGGTGCGCAGCTGAAAGCTACTTGTCGTTCACAGAGTCGTCTGCGCGGCAAATACGCGCACTTATACACAGACTGCTGATTCTCGTGAACCTGTTCGTATACCCGCGACGATGCTGGTGGCATGAGACAGACACAGACCCAGCACCCACGCGCGTCACACACTCACCGTGCCCTCGGCGTTCAAGGCGAGGCGCTCGCTGCTGAATATCTTGAATCTCTCGGTTGGCAGATACTCGACCGCAACTGGCGAGACGGTAGGCGAGGTGAGCTCGATCTCGTGGTGCGTGATCGAGACGTTGTGATCGCTGTCGAAGTGAAAACCCGCAGCGGTACAGGGTACGGCACACCGTTTGAAGCAATCACATCTCTCAAAGCGAGCCGATTGCGAAGGCTACTACTCGGTTGGGTGCGTGAACATCGGCCCGCAGCCAAGCAACTTCGGGTTGATGCGATCGGCATCATGATGTTGCCGGGAAAAACGCCCCGCATTGCACACCTGCGAGGTATCGCATGAGCGCGGGTGTGTGTCGGGCCGCGGCTATCGCTATGGCGGGTCTTGACGGCACCCTCGTGCAGGTTGAGGCTGGGGTGTCGAATCAGTTACCCGGCTTCGCAATTATCGGGCTGCCAGACACGGCGCTTGCCGAGGCGAAGCAGCGAGTTCGTGTGGCGACGCAACAAGCCGGTTTCTCGCTCACAGATCGCTTTCTTACCGTGAACCTGAGCCCTGCCGCGCTCCCAAAGCAGGGGTCCGGGTTCGATTTGGCGATTGCGCTTTCTGCGCTGGCAGCTTCGGCGCAACTGCCCGCACACAGACTCGGTGATGTCGTGCACATCGGTGAACTCAGCCTCGACGGTGACCTGCGGCGGCCACCCGGGCTGTTGAGCGCGGTGCTTGCTGCACAGCGGCTGGGGTGCCAACAAGTGATGGTTCCAGCTGCGTGCGCAAGAGAAGCCTCGCTCGTGACCGGCATCGAAGTGATTGCGGCAGACTCGTTGCGAGGCGCCGTGCAATGGCACCGGGGTGAAGCTGGCAGCTGGCGGGTGGTGACTGCTGAGACCGAGACTACTGATAGGCAGAACGGACTTGCCGGGAGCACCGGCACGATCGGCGCCGATGATATTTCAGACGTGGTCGGTCAGGCCGCGGCCATCGAAGCGCTGGTTGTCGCAGCTGCCGGGCGGCACCACCTGTCAATGGTTGGCCCACCGGGGGCTGGTAAGACACTGCTCGCGTCACGGCTCACATCGATTCTGCCTGACCTCAACGATGACGAATCAATCACCGTGTCAAGCATCGCTTCGCTCGGTGGGGCGTCTCTCACCGAGCTCGTGCGGCGGCCACCGTTTGAAAGCCCGCACCACAGCGCCTCAAAAGTAGCGATCATTGGCGGGGGCGACGCAAGAGGAGTGCATCCCGGGTCAATTACCCGCGCCTGTCACGGCGTGCTGTTTCTCGATGAGGCCCCAGAGTTCTCTCGTGATGTGCTTGACGGGCTGCGAAAGCCTCTTGAATCTGGTGTGATTGAGATTCACCGAGCAAAAGTACACGCGGTGCTGCCCGCTCGCATGCAAGTAGTGATTGCTGCGAACCCGTGCCCGTGCGGTAATGCAGACTCGATCAATAGTGCACAGCCGTGTGTGTGCACCCCGCATCAGCGGCGGCGGTATTTGGCGAGGCTGTCTGGGCCACTCATGGACCGCATTGATCTGCGCTTGCATGTGCGACGGGTGCCGAACATACTGCTGGCGCATGATGAACAACCGCGGCCAACGAGTATGCAACTGCGGCAACGCGTCGTAGCAGCGCGTGCGCGCGCGAGCGAACGACTGAAAGACACCCCGTGGCGCACCAATGGTGAGCTCAAAGGGTCGTGGTTGCGCGCGCCAGCCACACGTCTGTCTCGCAGCGCGACAGCGGTGCTTGACGCGGCCTACAGTCGAGGGGCAATCAGCATGCGTGGCTACGACCGGGTATTGCGTCTTGCCTGGACTGTTGCAGATCTTGCAGACAAATAACGACCCGAACGCAGCGACGTGGCATATGCGTTAGCGCTTCGCAGCGGGGCAGCGGCGGCGGTGTTGTAATGAGCGAACACATCTCAACGAACGGCCACAAGCCGCATGGCGATGCCCTGACCGCAGAACCAGCACTGGTGCGGCTGCTTGGTCAGCTCGACTCTGACGGGCAAGAGATCACTCAGCTTCGAGCCGATGACATGCTTGCTCGCATCGCATGGTCACGCATCGCTGAGCCCGGTGATGCCACTGCTGGCGAACTCGTGCGCGAGCTTGGGCCACGCGCTGCGCTGGCATTGCTGGTGCAGGGCGTCAGCGCTACAAAATTGAGATCTCTGGCCGTTGCTGCGGGGCTTGAACGTGTGAGCAAGACGGCATCAGAATCATTGAAAAGGTGGCTGCCAAGGCTCGACCGCAGTGCGACAGTTGCCGACATCGAGCGGGCAATCGCGACACACATGCGCGTAGTGCTGCCAGGTGACAAGACCTGGTCAACTCCGCTCGACGACCTTGAGATGCATGCGCCACTCATGCTGTGGGTGCGGGGCGACCCCTCATTGCTGACCACACCATCGCTTGGAGTTGTCGGGGCACGTTCAGCGAGCACCTATGGTGTTGACGTCACCGCAGAACTCGTCAGCGGCGTGTGCGCTACCGGCATCACTATCGTGTCAGGAGCCGCATACGGCATCGATGCTGCTGCGCATCGTGCAGCCCTCGTCGCAGCAGCCCCCACCATCGCGGTGCTCGCAGGCGGTGCTGATCGCGTATATCCACGAGGGCACGACCGGCTGCTCGACACCATTAGCGATTCGGGCCTCGTCTGCTCAGAAATGGTGCCAGGTGCGGCGCCAACAAAATGGCGGTTCTTAATGCGCAACCGTTTGATTGCCGCAATGTCGCAAGCCGTGCTCGTGACCGAAGCCGGGGTGCACTCAGGCAGCCTGAACACCGCAGGGCACGCTGCGCAGCTGGGGCGCGCAATCGGTGCAGTGCCAGGCCCCATCACCTCAGCGGCTTCGGCAGGTTGCCACAAACTCATCCGTGACTACCAAGCAACTCTCGTGACCAACACCAGAGAACTCATTGAACTGCTCAGCCTCAACGACGAACTCGAGCTCTTTGGTGACGCTCATGACTCAGACCAGCGTGACAGCGCATGGCATAAGCGAGTGATCGACGCGGTGCCGCTTCGTGGCACCAGAACAGCAACCGATATTGCGCGACAATCGGGCCTGACCCCAGAACAAACGCTCACCGTGCTCGCCGAACTTGAACTGCTCGGCAAGGTGACGCGGCGGGCCACTCTCGGCGAGGCACCCGACGCGTGGGCGCTCACTCGCGCACAATAAGAACATGCGGTTAGACGAGGCAATCGACGGATTCTTGCGAACGGTCGAATTCGAATATGGTTACTCCGCGCATACCGTCAAGGCCTATCGAAATGACCTGCGCTCGCTCATGGAGTTCATCGAAACAGAAGAACCAGACCAAGCCCCCGGCGCCGTCGACATCACCGTGCTCGACCTCGAACTGTTGCGCAGCTGGCTGTGGCACAAACAACAGCGCGGATACGCTGCAGGTACCATCGCCCGCAGCGTGGCCTCAGCAAAATCATTCGGCAGCTGGCTCGAACAACGACGCATTCTGCCGGGCAGCCCAGCCTCACGTCTGCACTCACCCAAAACCAGCAACACACTGCCGCGAGTGCTCAGTGAACAGCAACTCGATCGAATACTCGAACGCGCCGCGAACAGGGCACAAAGCGGTGACCCCACCGCCATACGCGACCGCGCCGTGCTCGAACTGCTCTACGCCACAGCTGTGCGCGTCTCAGAACTGTGCACGCTGCAACTCGACGGGCTCGACCTCGTTGCCCACACCGTGCGAGTCACCGGCAAAGGCAACAAAGAGCGAGTCGTACCCGTCGGTGCGCCCGCGGTGCGAGCACTCGACGACTACCTGAAGCGCGGCCGACCAGCACTCAGCGCGCTCGCCGCAGAAAAGCTGCTGAACACGCACGGTTCGAAGAGCCACAGGCACGCAACGGCTGTGCAGTCGCAGGGCAACAGGCTGCTCGATGATGGACAGTTTGGCAGCAGACAGTACGACAACGGTCTGCACAGTAATGCTGGGGCGCTCTTTCTCGGCAACGACGGTGCTTCACTCACCCCGAGCGCGGTCTTCCGTCTCGTGTCGCGTGAACTTGCCGACGAACCAGGCGCCGGCCCGCGCGGCCCACACACCCTGCGCCACAGCGCGGCCACCCACCTGCTCAACGGTGGTGCCGACCTGCGCGTCGTACAAGAAATGCTTGGCCACGCGAGCCTGGGCAGCACCCAGATCTACACACACGTCTCAACCGAGCGTCTCGAGCAGACCTACAAACAAGCTCACCCGCGCGCCTAACCAGACGCGCCTAACCAGAGCTGAGCCGCGGCGTCTAACCCCGGTTGTGTCGCTGCCGCGCTACTGCGGTCGGAGATGCTTCTTCTGTCGGAGGAATACTTGAAAAACCTCCGACTGAGCGATGATCTCCGACCGCAGGGGCGTGCACTGACCGCAGTAGCGTGCACTGATTGCAGTGGCGCACGCAGACCGAGTGGCTCACACCGACCGCAGTGGTGCACGCAGACCGAGCGCAGCACACCAACAGCAGTGGCACGCAGACCCAGCGCCGCGACGTCAGGCAGCGAACATCGACTGCCCGAGCAGTTCGCCCGGTTCAAACCCTGGCAGCATCGCAAACACGGCGCTGCCAGTGTGCGTCACCCACTCGTTCAACATGTCCATCTCGTCGAGTCGCTGTTGAATCGGCACAAACTGACGCAACGGGTTACGTTGGTAGCACCCGAACAGCAGCCCGGCCTCGCCGCCATCGTCATAGTTCACCGCCCGGCGAAAAATGCGTTCAGACGGGTCACTTGAGTGGGCTCGTCGAATGTGCGCTGCGGTCGGTATCACCGAAAATCCGAGCGAGTTCTTCGCATCGAAGTCAGTCGGAGTGTGCTCGGTCGCAGTCTCGGCGGAGGCGCTGATCGGTGAACCGTCAGAGAGCCGCCGCCCGATCGTTGCTTCCCTCCCGGGCCGATCGACCATGTCCCAGGTGTCCAGCTCCATGCGAATACGCCGCAACACAAATGCGCTGCCGCCCTCAAGCCACCCCTCGTCGCGCCCCAACCAAATGACTGAGTCAAAATCTGTCTCTTCGGGCGAGGGGTTGACGGTGCCGTCCACCTGCCCCATCAGGTTGCGCATGGTGTGGTCGCTGTGTTCGGCGCCCCGTGCGGTGCGAAACCCCTGCTGCACCCACAGTTTCGTTGCGAAGCTTGCGAGGTCGCGATCGAGCATGCGGCTCGCATGCGCAACAGGCAGCGGGTCGTCTGCCTGCAACACGATGAGCAGATCGCCGCCGTCGTATTCGCCGCTGAGCTGGTCGAGCGAGAATGCTGGCAGTGAGGCGAGCCATTCGGGTCGCAGCGCAGGGTTCACACGGGGCACGAGGCTGGCCCCGACCCCCACGGTGACCGTGAGCCGTGATGGCCGTGCGGCGAGCTCGGGTTCAGGGTCTGCGAGGGGGCCTTGCCCAGATGTCAGCCCTTCAATATCGCCGGTCAGCACCCGAAACATGCGTTCGAGCGCGGCCCGGTCGGTCTCGGGTCGCAGCACATATGAGTGGTAGCGAATGTGGGTGGCTGGCGGGGTGACGATGCCTGCTTGATGGGGGCCGTAGCAGAGGATCGCCTCGCCACCGAACCCCGGTGCCGTTGGCAGCGCGCTGAGCGAGGGGTGGGTGCCCTCGCTCAGCGCGGCAGCGACGCCGGGCTCGGCGGTCGCCGAGGCTGCTGCCTGCAGCCCCAGCGCGCCGCCCGCGCCCAGCAAACCACCGAGGC
>JAAZHL010000198.1 GCA_012510755.1 Leucobacter sp. | reverse complement strand
GCGTACTGCCGCGCCTCGAGTACACGTCTGTAATCCCAGACGGGTTTGAGGTGCTGCTGCTGCGAAAGCGCTCCCCCATGAGGTGAAATCGTTGCATGAGCACCACCGTGACCCTCGGGGCAGCACCCCTCACGATCGAAGACGTCGTCGCAGTCGCACGCCACGACGCCCGTGTCGGGATCGCTCCCGCCGCGCTCGATCGCATCGCCGACAGCCGCCGCATGATCGACGAACTCGCAAACGACAGCCGCCCACACTACGGAGTCTCGACCGGCTTCGGGGCGCTCGCAAAAGTGCAGATTGCGGTCGAAAAACGTCAGCAATTACAGCGCAGCCTCATTCGGTCACACGCGGCAGGCTCAGGCCCCGAGGTCGAGCGCGAAGTCGTGCGCGCGCTGATGCTGCTGCGCCTCAACACGCTCGCAACCGGCCGCACCGGCGTACGCCCCGAGGTCGCGCTCACCTACGCCGCGATCATCAACGCAGGCATCACCCCCGTCGTGCACGAATACGGCTCGCTCGGCTGCTCGGGCGACCTCAGCCCGCTCGCGCACTGCGCCCTGACGCTAATGGGCGAAGGAAACGTTCGCGTCGACGACGACGCCCACACCCCTCCCTTGGCGGCCGCCGAGGCGCTCGCGGCCGCAGGCATCGAGCCCCTCGTGCTCGCCGAAAAGGAAGGGCTCGCGCTCATCAACGGCACCGACGGCATGCTCGGCACGCTGTGCCTCGCACTGCACGACCTGCGCCACCTGTTCGTTGCGGCAGATCTCGCAGCGGCGGCGAGCGTCGAAGCGCTCACCGGAACCGACGCGGTGTTTGCCGCAGAACTGCATGAGATCAGACCCCACCCAGGGCAGGCGGTCTCGGCGGCAAACATTGCTGCGATCCTCGAACACTCTGACTTAACCGGCAAACCCAGAAAAGGTGAGTTCACCCGAGTACAAGACGCCTACTCGCTGCGTTGCACACCCCAAGTGCACGGTGCCGCCCGCGACACCGCAGACCACGCGGCACGCGTCGCCGAAACCGAATTGCGCTCTGCGATCGACAACCCCGTGGTACTGCCCGACGGGCGAGTCGAATCGAACGGCAACTTTCATGGCGCACCCGTCGCATACGTGCTCGACTTTCTTGCGATCGCCGTCGCCGACCTCGCTTCAATCAGCGAACGCCGCACCGACCGCTTTCTCGACGTGGCACGCAACCACGGGCTTCCGCCGTTTCTCGCCGCCGACCCTGGGCTCGACTCGGGGCTCATGATTGCGCAATACACCGCCGCCGGCATCGTGAGCGAACTCAAACGTCTCGCGGCACCCGCGTCGGTGGACTCGATCCCCTCGTCTGCGATGCAAGAGGATCACGTGTCGATGGGCTGGCACGCCGGCCGCAAGCTGCGCCGCGCAATCGACGGGTTCAGCCGAGTGATCGCCATCGAACTGCTCACCTCGACCCGCGCGCTCGACTTCAGGCTAGCCGCAAACGAGGGCACACCGTCACCCGCGACGACGGCCGTGCACCAGCTCTTCCGCACGCGAATCTCAGCGCCCGACACCGACGGATTCTTGAGCCCCGATATTGCGAGCGCCCACGAACTCGTCGTCACCGGCCAGGCCGTTGCCGCAGCAGAACGCGGGCTCGGTGCGCGACTTGGTTGAGGCTCGGGGCGGTGGCTCACGCTCGGGGCGGTGGCTCCGCGCCCGACCACCCACTCACTAGGCTGAAGGCATGACCCAGCCAAAGGTGCCTGCGGCAGAACACACGCTGCGCATTTTGAGCCTGCTCGCGGGCGCGCGCGGTCCGCTGCCCGCCAGCATCATCGCGACGAAGCTCGAGCTGCCGCGCTCAACGGTCTACCACCTGCTCTCGGCGATGCAGCAACACGGCTTCGTGATGCATCTGCCTGAGCAGCGCCGCTATGGCCTCGGTGTGGCCGCGTTCGAACTCAGCTCGGCCTACTCGCGGCAAGAGCCGCTCTCGCTCATCGGGCGCCCGCTCATCGCTGCGCTCGTCAACCGCCTCGGCTACAGCGGCCATCTCGCCGTCATGCACGGCCGCGACGTGCTCTACATCGTCGAAGAGCGCGCGCCAGGCGCCCCCGCGCTGGTGTCGGACGTGAATGTGCGTCTGCCCGCCCACCTCCCCGCGAGCGGCCGAGCGATTCTCGCCGCAATGCCGAAGGCGCAGGTGCGGGCGCTGTTTCCGAACAAAGACGCGTTCGTGCACCGGCACGACTCCCTCGCGCTCCGCGGTGGCAGCGGATCCGACAGTGGCAGCGAACCCCACGGCGGCAGCAGTAGCGGCGAGCGCGGCAGCAGCGAACCCGAGATTGATCGCTATTCGGCACTGCGACGGGTGCTCGATGCGTCACAGACCCGCGGATACGCGCTTGAGCGAGGATCGGTGACGCCAGGTTTCTCATCGGTCGCCGTGCCAGTGCTCGACCACCGTGAGTGGCCGGTGGCCGCCATCGCGGTCACGTTTCGCGATGAAGATGTAGCAGAGGATCAGCTGCCAGCCCTTGTCTCTGAGGTGCGTGACACGGCACACACGCTCTCAACCCGGATTCACGGTAAGCGGCCGCCGGCTGCCGAGTAGCCCAGGCGCCGCCGCTAGCTGCGCTCGACCACCGCTGCCTCACCCGTAAATGGTTTGCGCGCACCGGGCCCGGTTGCGTGCGACTTGCGCTCGGCACGCGGCCCGATCGCTCTGAGCGCTGCGAGAATCGCCACCAGATCGACCACTTCTTGCAGCCACGCCCCCAGAATCGCTGGCAGGTAGCCGAATGCTGCCACGATCATGAGCGCAATGCTGAGCAGTATGCCGGCCCAGATGCTCTGCAGCGCAATGCGCATGGTGTCGCGACCAATGCGAACAGCGGCGGCGACCCCAGCAAAGTTGTCGAAACGATTCACTACATCGGCAGATTCGCTTGCCGCCGTGGCCCCTCGAGCGCCCATCGCAAACCCAACATCCGCAGCAGCGAGCACCGGCGCATCGTTCAAGCCGTCACCGGTCATGAGCAGCGGCCGCGGCTGGACCGAAGCAGCAATCGCCACTTTGTCTGCCGGCGAGCATTCAGCGTGCACCTCGGTAATGCCCACCTCGGCAGCGACCGACTGCGCTGTGGGCGCAACATCGCCCGTCACGATGAGCGTGCGCGTGATGCCCAGCTCTCGCAGTTGCGCCACAGTGGCAGCTGCCTCTGGTCTGAGGTGATCGCGCATGATCAGGGCTCCCACTGGCCGATCACCCAGCGACACATAGACTGCGAGTTCACCCGTGCCGAGGGCAACCCGTTCGAGCCCTGGTGCTGCCTCTGCGACCCAGTCGGGTTTGCCCACCCGCACCGTGCGCACCGCACGCACCGCAGGCACCGCACGCACCGCGGGTTCGGCAGCCGTGTCCGCGACAGCTCCGTCAGTCGGCTCAGGTGTGGCCCCGGCTGGCGTGGCCCCGACCGGCGTCGCTCCCGTCGGCGCGTCATACGGCTCCTCAAGCACCGCCTCGACACCGTGAGTCGCGTGCTCGCTCGCATCTTGCACCGCGAGCATCGAGATGCCCTCGTGCTTGGCCGCACGCACCACCGACGCTGCGAGCACGTGCGACGAATAGGTTTCAGCGCTTGCGGCCAGTTGCAGCAGCTGCGCTCGCGAGTAGCCGTCTTCGAGCACGACTCGCGTGAGCGCCGGCTGTCCGCTCGTCAGTGTGCCTGTCTTATCAAACGCTGCAGAGCGCACGCGCGCGAGTTGTTCGAGGGTACCGCCGCTTTTCACGATGAGCCCACTGCGCGCCGCCCGGCTCATGCCGCCCAAGAACGCGACGGGGGCCGCGATCAACAGCGGGCACGGCGTGGCCACGACGAGCACCTCGGCAAATCGGCTCGCATCACCACTGAAATACCAGGCCGCTGCTGCGAGCGCCAACGCGAACAGGGTGAACGGAACCGCATATCGGTCTGCCAAGCGCACGGTTGGGGCTTTGCTTGCCTGGGCCTGCGCGACTAACGCCACGATCTGTTGATACTGGCTGTCGGCGGCGAGCGACGACGCCCGCAGATAGATGGCTGTCGCCCCGTTGAGCGCCCCACTCGCGACGACCTCGCCCGCGACCCGTTCGACTGGCAGGCTTTCGCCGGTCAGTGACGACTCGTCAAATGTCGCTGCCGGGTCAAGCAGCACGGCGTCGACGGGCACCACTTCACCCGGGCGCACCAGCAGCACATCACCAATGTTGACGCTGTCGACAGGGATCTCTTCGAGCGTCGGGGTACCGGCCACACCAGCACCAGCACCCACACCAGCACCAGCACCGGCTGCGCCAGCCACTGCGTCACTCAAATCCGCGACATCGTCAGCGAGGCCCAGGGCCACGCGCGCGGCATATCGAGGAGCCAGCTGCAGCAGCGCCACAAGTTCACGCTGAGACCGGCGTTCAGCGTAGTGCTCGAGCGCCTCACCTCCGGTCAGCATCAGCACCACCACGAGCGCGGCCCACGGTTCACCAACGAGCACAGCGGCGGTGATCGCGGTGACGGCCAGCAGGTCGAGGCCGAAGTTTCCGCGAATGAGTGAGCGCACCATTTTCGCGGCTTCCCAAGCCGCCACAGCAAGCGCATAGCCGCCGACAAACCACGGCACGGTTTCACGAGCTGGGGTGAGCGACAGCAGCAACCCGCACAGCGCCACGACGAGGGTCGCAAATACGAGCGGGTACGAACGCACAGCGCGGGCAAATTTGGTCACATGTTCATTCTGGTCGGTTTCGTTCGCCGACGCACTGCCGCGACCCGTTGCAGGACACTGCAGACCGAAGCAGGCCGCTGCGCAACGGCGCTATTCGTTTTGCGAGCCCTCGTCAGCCCGCGCAGCGATCCTCGCATCTACCCACGCCTGCGCCACGACGTTCGCCTTCACCAGTGTTTTGCCCTGCCACTCACCGCTCATGAAGAAGTTGTCGAGTCCGATCTCTCGCAGCGCACCCGAGCGCAGCATCTGTTTGAACAGCAGTTCTCCGCCGTTGACGATGAGGCGGCAGTCTTTCGCGGCGAGTTTTTGTGAATACTCGACGAGGATCTTCGAGACGCTCACTCCAAGGTCATCTATGCCGCGAAGTCGCAGTATGACGACTGAGTCTTGGCTGTGTGACCTGACGCGCGGCAGTTGTTCTCGCAGTGCGGCTGCGCTCGCGAAGAAGAGGTTGCCGTATGGCTGCAAGATGACGACCTCGCCCGAGGGCACTTCACGTGGTGGGTCAACTTCGCGAAAGAATGTTCCCCCGTCGAGTTGCAGTCGACGCACCTTGAGGTGGTGCGATTGCTCGACGACAAAGATGATGACCGCGAATGCCACCCCGAGCAGCACCGCGAAGTGCACCGGCATGACGATGGTCAGCACGAAGGTCGCGATCATAACGGTGGCTTGCAGCGTGCCTGAGCGAATCGTGTGCATGATGAGCGGCGGGCGAATCGTGCCAAAGCCGACCACCATGAGCAGCGCCGCAAGCGACGGGAACGAGACGAAGCTGACGAGGTTGCCAGCCAGCAGCATAATGGCGGTCATGACTCCGCCCGCTATGAAGAGCGAGGCCCGCGTTTGGGCGCCGGCCTGCGCGTTGAGCGCGGTGGCCGACATTGATGCACTTGCGGGCATACCTCGAAACAAGCCCGAGATGACCGAGCCGATGCCCTGCGCGATGAAGTCGCGTGACGGGTTGGCCCGTTTGCCTGCCGGGTCAGGAAACGCGGTGGCAATGCCCGCGCCCTGCACGAGACCGACGAAGGCAATAGCGAGAGCTGGCACCAGCAGTTCGGCGACGACGCCGAGTGTGGGCAACGCGGGCAGGGGCAGGCCGAGCGTGTCGCCAGCCACGTCGCCGACCGTTGCGACCGTGTATCCCTGCAGGTCAAGCACGTAGGTGAGCCCCGAGCCGATGATGATGGCGACGACCATGCCGAGGGCGCGTAAGAAGGTGCGCATGAGCGCGATGATCAGCAGCAGCGTGACGATGCCGACAACAAAGGTGGGCAGGTGCACCTGCCAGATGTGTGCCAGCAGGTCGAGCGTACGCAGCGGCCGGTTCGAGGCATCAGATTCGAAGCCGGTGAAGTTGCCGAGTTGCCCGAGCACGGTGTTCACACCGATGCCGGCGATGAACCCGACCATGACTGCGCTCGACACGAAGCGCAAGAGCCGCCCGAGTTTCAGCACCCCGGCCGCGATCATGAAGAGCCCTGCGAGAATCGAGAGCGTGAAGAGGGCGCGTTCGGGGTCAGAGAATCGGCTGAGGTGGGTGTCTGCGACGATGAGTGCGGTTGCGCCGGTCACCTGCACCGCGAGAATCGGCGTGCTCGTGGCGACGGCCCCGCCGACCATTCCGAAGAGGTAGCCGTAGAGCCCGGCGAGCGGGTTGACGCCGGCGAGCACGCCCAGGGCCAGCCCGTCTGGCACGCTTTCGACCCCCAGCACCACGCCCGCGATGGTGTCTTTGCGGGCGCGTTTGCCGAAGGTCATGCGCAGCGGGCGGGGTGGCTTCATCGGCTCCTCCTCAGGGGCCGCCGGTCTGGGGGTTGCGTTTAGAGTACCGCTTGGTGGCCACGTGAGGGTGCGCGATGTGCGTGTGAGAGAGCGAGGGCGAGGATCAGCCAGCCTCACACCACTCGAGCCCCTTTCGCCCACACCGCACTGGTGAGCGGCACGCCCGGGCGGTATGCAAGGTGGGTGGTTGAGGGCGCGTCAAGCAGTTGCAGGTCGGCCCGTGCGCCGGGGGCGATCACCCCGATGCGGGGCTGCGCGTGGCCGCGCGCATCAACCCAACCATCGCGGTGCATGTCGAGTGCAATCGCCCCGCCCAGCGTGGCCGCCCGCACCGCTTCTTGCACCGTCAGCTGCATCTGCAGCACTGCGGTGGTCACACAGAACGACATCGAGGTGGTGTATGAGGTGCCGGGGTTGCAGTTTGAGGCGATTGCGACGACTGCGCCCGCATCAAGCAGTTCTCGCGCGGGAGCAAATGGCATGCGCGTCGAGAGGTCGCACGCGGGCAAGACGGTCGCCACGGTGCCGCGGGGGCCGTCGCCGTGTGCCGAGTGTTGCCAGGAACCTGCAAGAGCTTCGACGTCTTCGTCGCTGAGAAATGCGACATGGTCGACGCTCAACGAGCCGTGTTTGACCGCGAGTCGCACGCCCGGGCCGTGGCCAAGCTGGTTGCCGTGCACGCGGGTGGCGAGCCCTTTCGCTGCTGCGGCTTCGAGCACCCGTCGAGTCGCCGCTTCGTCAAACGCGCCTGTTTCGCAGAACACGTCGACCGCGTTGACGTGCGGCGCGACTGCGTCGAGCATTGGCCCCGTCACGAGATCGAGATAGGCGGCGGGGTCTGCACCTTCGGGCACGACATGGGCGCCAAGAAAGGTCACCGCGTCCGCGTGCTGGGCAGCGATGCGGGCGCTGCGCACTTCGTCTTCGACGGTCAGCCCATAGCCCGTTTTGGTCTCGAAAGTGGTCGTGCCGCCGCGTCGCCCCTCTGCCACGAGGCGCCCAAGATTGGCGGCGAGCGAAGCGTCTGAGGCCCCGCGGGTTGCTTCGACGGTGACGTTGATGCCGCCAGCGGCATATGCCTGCCCAGCCATGCGCGCTTCGAATTCGGCGGTGCGGTCGCCCGCGAACACCATGTGCGTGTGCGAGTCGACCCAGCCGGGCAGCAGGGCGCGCCCCGCGGCGTCGAACCGCTCATCGGCGTCGGGGGCGTCACTGGCCGCGCCCACCCACGCGATGCGCTCACCCTCGATCACCACGGCGGCATGCGTGAGCCGACCGCCGACACCTTCACCGAGCGCCGGGTCGTTGGTCGTCAATTCGCCGATGTTGTCGATCAGCAGTGTGCGGGCCATGGGTCTACCTTTACATACTTATGGTGCCTGATGGTGTGCGCACGGGGGTGGCGTTCTTAGCGCGCTTGGCGGGGTGTGGTGCGTTCGCAGCGCGGGTGTGGGGTGTGCGTGTTTGGCGCTTTTGAGGCTGAGAAGTGTGCGAACTTGCACACTTCGAAGACGCAATGTTGCGCTGAACACGCACACCCCACACCCGCGCTGCGAACCCCTCACCACGCCCGATCGGTGTTGCGAACGGTGGGAGCAATCGGCACTCGAACCCCGCGCTGCTCGGCGACCTCTGCTGCCCGCTGGTAGCCCGCGTCGACGTGACGAATCACGCCCATGCCTGGGTCGTTCGTGAGCAACCGCTCGAGCTTCTGGGCGGCGAGCGCCGTGCCGTCAGCGACCGACACCTGCCCCGAGTGAATCGATCGCCCGATGCCGACCCCACCACCGTGGTGCAGCGACACCCATGTCGCCCCGGAGGATGCTGCGGTGAGTGCGTTGAGCAGTGGCCAGTCGGCGACCGCGTCACTGCCATCGGCCATTGCTTCGGTCTCGCGGTAGGGCGAGGCCACCGAACCAGAGTCGAGGTGGTCGCGCCCAATCACAATCGGCGCCTTCACTTTGCCCTCGGCGACGAGGCGGTTGAAGAGCAGCCCTGCCTGATGCCGTTCGCCGTATCCCAGCCAGCAGATGCGTGCGGGCAGCCCTTCGAACTCGACGCGTTCGGCGGCCGCGTCGAGCCAGTTGTGCAGGTGTGTGTTCTCGGGAAAGAGTTCTTTGAGCGCCTCATCGGTCACGCGAATGTCTTCGGGGTCGCCAGAGAGCGCCACCCACCGGAACGGGCCGAGGCCTTCGCAGAACAGCGGCCGAATGTAGGCGGGCACGAAGCCCTCGAATTCGAAGGCTCGGTCGTAGCCGCCTTTGCGCGCCTCGTCGCGAATCGAGTTGCCGTAGTCGAACACTTCAGCGCCGGCGTCTTGAAACTCGACCATGGCCTGCACGTGCGCCGCCATCGAGGCCTGCGCGTCGCGCGTAAAACCTTCGGGGTCGGCCTCTGCCCGCGCCAAGCGATCCTCGACCTGATAGCCAATGGGCAAATACGAGAGCGGGTCGTGCGCTGAAGTCTGGTCGGTTACGAGGTCGATGGTGACGTCGCCTGCCTGGTGGCGTCGCAGCACCTCAGGAAACACCTCGGCTGCATTGCCGACGAGACCCACTGACCACCCGCGCTGCTCATCGCGGGCCTGTTGCACCTTCGCGATCGCGTCATCGAGGTCTTCGGCGATCTCGTCGAGGTAGCGTTTGCCGACTCGGCGCTCAAGTCGGGTCTTGTCGACGTCGACGATGAGGCAGGCTCCGTCGTTGAGGGTGACTGCGAGTGGCTGTGCGCCGCCCATGCCGCCGCACCCACCGGTCAGGGTGATTGTGCCCGCCAGCGGGCCCTTGTCTGCGACCGCAGCGATGCGACCCTGGCCCTGCAGTTTTCGCCCGGCCGCGGCGAAGGTCTCATAGGTGCCTTGCAAGATGCCTTGGGTGCCGATGTAGATCCACGACCCGGCCGTCATCTGACCGTACATCATGAGCCCTTCGGCTTCGAGCTTGCGGAACTCTGGCCACGTCGCCCAGTCGCCCACGAGATTTGAGTTGGCGAGCAGCACCCGCGGTGCCCACACGTTCGTGCGAAACACGCCAACGGGTTTGCCCGATTGCACGAGCAGGGTCTCGTCGTCTTCGAGGTCGCGCAGGGTGTCAACGATCGCGTCGAATGCTTGCCAGCTGCGCGCTGCTCGGCCGGTGCCGCCGTAGACGACGAGGTCGTCGGGGCGTTCGGCAACCTCTGGGTCGAGGTTGTTCATGAGCATGCGCAGCGGGGCCTCGGTTTGCCAGCTCTTCGCGCTGAGTTCGGTGCCGCGTGGGGCGCGAACGGGGCGTGCGCCTGAAAGTGCCATGATGGTGCCTTTCGCTTGAGTTGTCTCAATCACACACCGTTGCTTGAGTCTGAACAACACGAAACGCGAGCCCTCTGTCTGGTATTACAGACACGCGAACGAGACCGAGCGTTATAGGTCTACGATCGAGACCGACCATTACAGACATGCGAACGAAACCGGCACAAAACGAGGCTGCGGCACCAAGACGCCACAAATAGACCCGTCGCTTCACCCTTCAGTCTGAAGTTGAACGTTAGGGTAGTTTTGAGCGCTTTTCACCGACCGAGCGCCTAACGAAAGGGGCCCTCATGAAGGGATTCAAAGAATTCATTATGCGCGGCAACGTTATTGAGCTTGCGGTCGCAGTCATCATTGGCGCAGCATTTACTTCAATCGTGAACTCGCTCGTCGACGGCATCTTTAACCCCATCATCGCCGCGATCTTCAACGCCGACGAGATCAACAAGGCCGTCTGGCAGCTTGGCCCCATCTCGCTGGGCATCGGCGCAGTGCTCGGCGCAGTCATCAACTTCGTGCTCATCGCAGCAGTCGTCTACTTTGCGATCATCTTGCCGATGAACAAGCTCAACGAGGCCGCATATGTGCGCAAGCACGGGCACAAGCCTGAGGAAGAAGAAGCCGAGGCGACCGAGACCGACCTGCTCACTGAGATTCGCGATCTGCTCGCCGCACGCGAACGCGCAGCAGGCAGCACGGGCGCAGCAGGCAGCGCAGGCACTGCTGACGGCGCACCAAGCAAGGGCGCGCACGGCGCGTAACGCGAACACGCACGTGCAAGAGATTCACGTGAGCGCGGTCGTGATGCGTGATGCTCACGGCCGTGTGCTCAATGTGCGCAAGCGCGGCACAACCACGTTCATGCTGCCCGGCGGCAAACCCGAGGCAGGCGAAACGCCCGCTCACACCGCACTTCGCGAGTTCGAAGAAGAGCTGGGGGTCGCGCTCGACCCGCAGCGGCTCGCCTTTATCGGCGAGTTCCGCGCCTCGGCCGCCAATGAGGCAGGCTTTGACGTCGTCGCTCAAGTGTTCGAGCACCCCTACGTCGACGGCGTAGAGATCAGAGCCGAGATCGAAGCACTCGAGTGGGTTGACCCTGCCGAGCCCCGCACCGATATGGCGCCCCTCAACACCGAGCACGTGTTTCGGGCGCTCACCCCGCGAAAAGAACCGCGACAAGAATCGCGACAAGAATAAGGGGCGAGGATCGGCGGTCCACACACAAGAGCTGCCTGATCCTCGCCCATTCAATCTCGAGACAAATAACCGTGCCCTCTCACCGCGGCCTATTGAGCCTCGGCTTCTTCGTCTTCGCGCAGGTGTGACTGGTCGCCCAGTGCCAACAGCACCGCGAACGTGCCCCACAGCATGGCGAGCGGCATTGCGGTGTCTTTGCCGTTCCAGATGCTTGACTGCCACATGGCAAACCACTCTGAGCCGATCACGATGAAGCCGATGAACCAGATCGCGAGCCCGACACCGTAGGCGGCATAACCCCAGCCACGGGCACGATCGTAGAAGGCTGCGCTCGCGTTGCGGCGCATGAACAGCTTGACGCCACCGATCAAACCGAGCGCCGCGAAGACGCCTTCGGCGACGATGATGCCGATGTAGCCGACGGTCCACACCCACGGTTCGGTGATGGCACGCCACATGAGCGCGTTGCCCTCGAAGGTCGTGTCCATCGAGAGCACGTGTTGCACGAACTGATAGTTCGAGTCGTAGTCCATGAGGTTGCCCATGAACACGAAGAGGCCATAGAGGCCGGCTGAGAACACAGTGAAGGCCTGCAGCAGGCGCAGGGGTTGTTTCATGACGATGCCTTTCGCTTGAACACGAGGTCTAGGCGTGGTCGCGCATGTGCTTCGAGCGATATTGCTTGCACGAACTCCCAGCCCTTGGCCGCTTGCTCGCGAATCTCGTCACGGTAGTCGATGTCGAACGACAAGCCGTCTCTGCGACGATTGATCGGAATGGTGATAAACGTGTACTCGTACATGAGCAGCACCTCCTCAGAGCCCAGCCTGTCATTCGGGGGTGCTGGCGTCAATGCTTGAGCGTCTGATGCGCATGCCTGTGCGCATGCCTGCGCGTATGCTTGTGCCATGATTCGTGCGAGCAATGACGCTGACGTGATCGTGGTGGGCGCGGGAG
>JAAZHL010000197.1 GCA_012510755.1 Leucobacter sp. | reverse complement strand
GTCAAGTACCGCAAGCCGCACCACCCCAGCCGCAGCGGTCAGTCGAAGGGTGGCAACAAGGTCACCTTCGGCGAGTACGGCATTCAGGCCCTCACGCCCGCGTACGTGACGAACCGTCAGATCGAGGCAGCTCGTATCGCGATGACCCGTCACATTAAGCGTGGCGGCAAGGTGTGGATCAACATCTATCCCGATCATCCGCTCACCAAGAAGCCCGCCGAAACCCGTATGGGTTCGGGTAAGGGTTCACCTGAGTGGTGGATCGCCAACGTCAAGCCGGGTCGCGTGCTCTTTGAGGTCGCCGGTGTCGATGAGCAGTTGGCGCGTGAGGCAATGACTCGCGCGATTCACAAGCTGCCGTTGAAGGCCCGCATCATCAAGCGTGAGGAGGGTGACGCGTAATGGCTATTGGAAGCAAGGATCTCGCTATCACCGAACTCGATACATTCGAGAACGAGCGGTTGGCCGAAGAGCTGAAGAAGGCGAAGGCTGAGCTGTTCAACCTGCGTTTTCAGTCGGCCACTGGTCAGCTGGAAAGCCACGGCCGTGTGCGCCAGGTAAAGCGCGACATCGCTCGCATTTACACGGTGCTGCGCGAGCGTGAGCTCGGCATTCGTGCGACGCCTGCCGCTGCCCCGGCAAAGACGGCTCCCGCGAAGAAGACCACTAAGAAGACCGAGCAGGCGGAGGCCGCCGCTGAGACGAAGGAGGCCTAGTAATGGCTGAGGTCGAAACCGAACAGCGCGGCTACCGCAAGGCTCGTCGCGGTTATGTTGTCAGTGACAAGATGGACAAGACCATCGTTGTCGAAGTTGAAGACCGCGTGAAGCACCCGCTCTACGGCAAGGTGTTGCGTCGCTCTTCGAAGGTCAAGGCACACGATGAGCAGAACACCGCCGGCATCGGCGATCTCGTGCTCATCCACGAGACCCGCCCGCTGAGCGCTACCAAGCGCTGGCGTCTGGTCGAGATTCTCGAGAAGGCCAAGTAAGCCGCCGCAGGCTTCGGAATAGGAGTATCCAGTGATTCAGCAGGAATCGCGACTCAAGGTAGCCGATAACAGCGGCGCCAAAGAGTTGCTCACGATTCGCGTGCTCGGGGGGTCGAGGCGCCGCTACGCGGGCCTTGGCGACACCATCGTTGCGACCGTTAAGGACGCAATCCCGGGTGGCAACGTGAAGAAGGGCGACATTGTGAAAGCAGTGATCGTTCGTACACGCAAGTCAACCCGTCGTGCAGACGGTTCATACATCAGCTTTGACGAGAACGCCGCCGTGATTCTGAAGGCAGACGGGGAGCCTCGCGGCACCCGTATCTTCGGTCCGGTTGGCCGTGAGCTTCGCGACAAGAAGTTCATGAAGATCGTCTCGCTCGCACCGGAGGTGATCTAGCACCATGGGAGCAAAGATCAAGAAGGGTGACCTTGTTGAGGTCATCTCAGGCGCCACGCAAGAGCGCGGCGGTTACAAGGGCAAGCAGGGCCACGTGCTTGAGGTGCTCACCGACAGCGATCGCGTGATCGTTGAAGGTGTGAACTACGTCAAGAAGCACGTGCGTCAGGGCCAGAGCTCACGCGGCACCAATGAGGGCGGCATCGAGACCCACGAGGCTCCGATCCACATCTCTAACGTCGCGCTCGTTGACCCCTCGACCAAGAAGCCGACTCGCGTTGGCTTCCGTGTCGAAGAGGTCGAGAAGAACGGTGTGAAGAAGAACGTTCGCGTTCGTTACGCCAAGAAGTCTGGGAAGGACCTCTAATGTCAGAAGCGACTGCCGCTGTGGCTGGCAAAATCCAGCCCCGCCTGAAGCAGAAGTACCGTAACGAGATTGTTCCGGCGCTGCGCGAAGAGTTCGCCTATGGCAACGTCATGCAGGTTCCCGGCCTGGTAAAGGTCGTAGTGAACACTGGCGTTGGCGAGGCTGCTCGCGACAGCAAGGTGATCGAGGGCGCAATTGCTGACCTCACGAAGATCACCGGCCAGAAGCCCATGGTGACCAAGGCTCGCAAGAGCATCGCGCAGTTCAAGCTGCGTGAGGGTCAGGCCATTGGCGCGCACGTCACTTTGCGTGGCGATCGTGCCTGGGAATTTCTCGACCGTCTCGTCACGCTCGCTCTGCCCCGTATCCGCGACTTCCGCGGATTGTCGCCGAAGCAGTTCGACGGCAACGGCAACTACACGTTCGGTTTGACCGAGCAGAGTGTGTTCCATGAGATCGATCAAGATAAGATCGATCGGGTGCGTGGTTTTGATATCACTGTTGTGACCACCGCTAAGACCGACGACGAGGGTCGTGCGTTGCTTCGCGCGCTCGGCTTCCCGTTCAAGGCTGAATAATTTCATAGTCCAAGTGGATCGGCACCCCGCTCGCGGGGTGCCAGGTTCACGTGTCACCCAGGTCACGCTCCGTGTAACGGGCCGTGATACCAGGCGAGAAAGAAGTCACTTATGACAATGACCGATCCGGTCGCAGATATGCTGACCCGGCTGCGCAATGCGAATAGCGCGTACCACGACGACGTTTCGCTTCCAGGCTCAAAGCTGAAAGAGCGCATCGCCGATATTTTGAAGCGTGAAGGCTACATCGCTGATTGGAAGGTGGAAGACGCTCGCGTCGGCACCACCCTCATCATGGCGCTGAAGTACGGCCCGAACCGTGAGCGTTCGATCGAGGGCATCAAGCGGGTGTCGAAGCCTGGTCTTCGCGTGTACGCTCGCTCGACCGAGATTCCGAGCGTGCTCGGTGGCCTCGGCATCGCGATCCTGTCCACCTCCTCGGGTCTTCTGACCGACCGCGAGGCTGAGCAGAAGGGCGTGGGCGGCGAAGTGCTGGCCTACGTGTGGTAAGCCGTTATGTCACGTATTGGTAAGCTTCCCATCGCCGTTCCCGGCGGTGTAGATGTCAAGATCGATGGCCAGCAGGTCACGGTCAAGGGTTCGAAGGGCGAGCTGTCGCTTGTCGTCGCCGAACCGCTTCGCGTTGCTCTCGAAGAGGGCCAGGTGATTGTCACCCGTCCCAACGAAGAGCGCGAATCCCGAGCGCTGCACGGTCTGACCCGCACGCTCATTTTCAACAACATTGTTGGTGTGACCGAGGGCTACTCAAAGCAGCTTGAGGTTGTCGGCACCGGTTACCGTGTGCAGCAGAAGGGCAATGGCCTCGAGCTGGCGCTCGGCTTCTCTCACACCGTGCTGGTTGACGCGCCTGAGGGCATCACGCTCGCAGTCGAGGGCAACACGAAGATCACCGTGAGCGGTATCTCGAAGCAGGCAGTCGGCGAGGCCGCTGCTAACATTCGCAAGCTGAAGAAGCCAGAACCCTACAAGGGCAAGGGCATTCGCTATGCGGGCGAGAACGTTCGTCGCAAGGCTGGAAAGGCTGGTAAGTAACCATGGCCGGTAACATTTCCCGCGCAAAGGGCCGTGCGGCTGCGCGTATTCGCCGCCACGCTCGCCTGCGCAAGAAGATCGTTGGCACCGAAGTTCGCCCCCGTCTGGTGGTTACCCGTTCTTCGCGTCACGTGTTTGTTCAGGTGGTTGACGATTCGAAGGGCTTGACCCTCGCCTCGGCTTCAACCATGGAAGCAGATCTGCGTGCGTTTGAGGGCGACAAGACCGCCAAGGCTCGCCGTGTCGGTGAGCTCGTTGCTGAGCGCGCAAAGGGCGCTGGCATTGAGACCGTGGTCTTTGACCGCGGTGGCAGCAAGTACGCCGGTCGCGTTGCCGCGATTGCTGACGGCGCACGCGAAGGAGGGCTGGCCCTGTGAGCGAAGAAACGAAGGAGCAGCAAGTGTCTGCAGAGACCCCGACCGCTGAGGCTACCGGCGGCGACCACCGCGGCGAGCCCCGCGAGCAGCGTCGTGGCAGCCGTGACCGCGGTACCCGCGGCGAGCGTGGCGGTCGCGATCGCGCCGAGAGCCAGTTTCTTGAGCGCGTAGTGACCATCAACCGCGTATCGAAGGTTGTCAAGGGCGGTCGTCGCTTCAGCTTTACCGCGCTCGTCGTGGTTGGCGATGGCAACGGTACCGTTGGTGTCGGCTACGGCAAGGCCAAAGAGGTGCCCCTGGCAATCTCGAAGGGCGTTGAAGAGGCGAAGAAGAACTTCTTCCGCGTTCCCCGCGTTGGCAGCACGATTCCTCACCCCGTACAGGGCGAGGCAGCTGCTGGCGTCGTGTTGCTGCGCCCCGCGGCAGCAGGTACCGGTGTTATTGCCGGTGGCCCGGTGCGTGCCGTGCTCGAATGTGCTGGCATTCACGACGTGCTGAGCAAGTCGCTCGGTTCGTCGAACACTCTGAACATTGTGCATGCGACCGTTGAGGCGTTGCAGCAGCTTGAAGAGCCTCGCTCTGTTGCTGCTCGTCGTGGCCTCGACTTCGACCGCGTCGCCCCCGCTCGCATTGTGCGTGCAGAGGCGAAGGCTGCGGCCGACGCTGCAGCTAAGGCAAAGGCAGGTGCGTAATGGCTGCCAAGAAGAAGAGCCTGCAGATTACGCAGATGAAGTCCGTTATCAGTGAGAAGCAGAACCAGCGTGACACGCTGCGCAGCCTGGGTCTTCGCAAGATCGGCCAGACGGTCGTTCGCGAAGACACCCCGGTCAACCGCGGTTATGTTCGCGCCGTTGCTCACCTGGTGAAGGTTGAGGAGATCGACGCATGAGCGAGAACAACGAAGAGCGCGGCGACGTGCTGAAGGCGCACCACCTGCGCCCTGCTCCTGGGGCTAAGAAAGCCAAGACCCGTGTGGGTCGCGGTGAAGCCTCTAAGGGTAAGACCGCTGGCCGTGGTACCAAGGGCACGAAGGCTCGTTACCAGGTCAAGGCTGGCTATGAGGGTGGGCAGATGCCGCTGCACATGCGCACCCCGAAGCTGCGCGGGTTCAAGAACCCGTTCCGCACCGAATATCAGGTGGTCAATGTTGCCAAGCTGGCCGAGCTCTACCCCAAGGGTGGCGAGGTCACGGTTGACGATTTGGTCGCCAAGGGCGCAGTGCGCAAGAACCAGCCCGTCAAGGTGCTTGGTGGCGGCGATCTGAGCGTCAAACTGGTCGTATCGGTTGACAAGGTCTCGAGCTCAGCAGAGCAGAAGATTGTTGCCGCCGGTGGTGAGATCAAGTAACACTCGACTAGTTCGGGTGACTGGGGGCCGGGTGATCCTTGTAGAAATACGAGGATCAGCCTGGCCCCTTTGTTTTCTCCCTGGTCTGGCAGTGTAGGCTGGATCATTGGCGCTCGCCATTTCGCGAGGTGCCTGAAATTTTTGCAGGAGGCAAGCTTTTGTTCAGCGCCATCGGACGCATTTTCAAGACGCCCGACCTGCGGCGGAAGATCGTCTTCACGCTCGCGATCGTGTCGCTCTTTCGTCTCGGTTCGTTCGTGCCCGCACCGTTCGTTCACTTCGACAACGTGCAGGCCTGTCTGATCGCGAACCAAGCAGGCACCTCTGGCATTTACGAGATGATCAACATGTTCAGTGGTGGCGCACTGCTGCAGCTGTCGATCTTTGCTCTCGGCATCATGCCGTACATTACGGCCTCGATTATTACGCAGCTGTTGCGCGTGGTGATTCCGCACTTTGAGAGCCTGCACAAAGAAGGACAGACTGGCCAGGCGAAGCTGACGCAGTACACGCGTTATCTGACTATCGCCTTGGCTGTGTTGCAGTCGACTGTGCTGATCACGATGGCGCGCTCGGGCATGCTCTTCGGCACGACTGTCAATGAGGCGTGTCGCAACCTGGTCTCGCAAGAGTGGTGGGCTGTGATCATCATGATCTTGACGCTCACTGCGGGCACTGGCCTCATCATGTGGTTCGGCGAGCTCATCACCGAACGCGGCATCGGTAACGGCATGTCGCTGCTCATCTTCACCTCGATCACCGCACAGTTCCCGAACGCACTGTGGACCATCAAGCTTTCGAAGGGCTGGGAAGTCTTCTTCTTCGTCATTGCGGTCGGCCTGGTGGTTGTCGCGGCGGTCGTGTTCGTTGAACAGTCGCAGCGACGCATTCCGGTGCAGTACGCGAAGCGCGTGGTCGGTCGACGCACCTACGGTGGCAGCAGCACCTATATTCCGATCAAGGTGAATATGGCTGGCGTGATCCCCGTCATCTTCGCTTCGGCAATTCTGTACCTGCCGATGCTGCTCGCGCAGTTCAACCAGCCAGCAATCAATGAAGAACCGAAGCCATGGGTGGTTTGGATCTCGAACAACCTCATACAGGGCGACCAACCGTTCTACATGTTGGTGTTCTTCTTGCTCGTTATTGGTTTCACCTTCTTCTACGTGCAGATCACCTTCAACCCTGAAGAGGTCGCTGACAACATGAAGAAGTACGGTGGCTTCGTGCCTGGCATTCGTGCTGGCCGCCCCACCGCCGAATACCTCAACTATGTTCTTAACCGTATTACGACCGCCGGTTCGCTGTACCTCGGTCTCATCGCTCTGCTGCCGCTTATCGCGTTGGCATTCTTCGGCGCAAACCAGAACTTCCCGTTCGGTGGCGCGTCGATTCTTATCATCGTGGGTGTCGGTCTTGAGACCGTCAAGCAGATCGATGCGCAGTTGCAGCAACGTCACTACGAAGGGCTTCTCAAGTGAGCGAAACTCCCCAGACCCGTCTGTTGATCATCGGCCCCCCAGGGGCTGGCAAGGGCACCCAAGCAGCGCGCATTGTCGAGCGCTACAGCGTGCCATGGATTTCGACGGGCGACATCTTCCGTGCCAACATCAAGGCCGCCACTCCGCTCGGTCAGCGCGTGTCGCAGATCATCGAAGCCGGCAAGCTGGTGCCAGATGAGTTGACCAACGAGATTGTGGCTGACCGCCTCAAGCGCGACGACGTCGAGCACGGGTTCTTGCTTGACGGCTACCCCCGCACGGTTGAGCAGGTGCACGCGCTCGACAGCGTGCTGCAGGTCGATGCGCGCGCGCTTGACGAGGTGGTGCTGCTCGAGGTCGACACTGACGAAGTGGTCGCTCGCCTGCTTGGGCGCGCCGAGGTCGAGGGTCGAGTCGATGACACTGAAGAGGTCATTCGTCACCGCCAAGAGGTGTACGCCGAGCAGACTGAGCCGCTCATCGACCTTTACAGCACCCGTGGACTGCTTGTGTCAGTAGACGGTCTTGGCGAGGTTGACGCGGTGACCGAGCGCATTTTTGCCGCGCTCGACGCGAAACTGCAGAAGTAATAGGGCCTGCAAGGCCAAGAAGTGAGGGTGTGTTGAGCCGCGGTTTGCTGCGTCGATCGATCTATAAGTCACCGGCGCAGATGCGTCTCATGATGGCGCCGGGCCTTGCCACGGCGGCAGCACTCGAAGCGATGGCGGCCGCGGTTCGCCCGGGCATCACGACGCTCGAGCTTGACGCGATCGCCGAGCAGGCGGTTCGTGACGCTGGCGGTGAGCCGAACTTCATGCTCGAGCCTGGCTATCGCCACACCATTTGTGCGAACGTCAATGAGCACGTGGTGCATGCGATTCCGACCGATCGGCCGCTTGAGCCGGGCGACATTGTGGCGCTCGACGTGGGTGCAGTGATTAAGGGATGGCACGGTGACGCTGCCATTACGGTCACGTTGCCTGACGAGGCCGATCAGGGTCGTTCTGACGCTATCGCTGAGTTGAGCCGTGTGACCGAGGGCGCCATGTGGCGGGGCATCGCTCAGCTCGCGCGTGCCACTCATCTGAACGAGATTGGCGTGGCGATCGCAGAGTACGTGCACGCTGAGAGCGAGTACGGCATTCTCGAGGACTACATCGGCCACGGCATTGGGCGCCGCATGCACGAAGACCCGCCAGTGTTTAATTACCCGGTGCCGCGTAAGGGGCCTGAGGTGAAGCCTGGGCTGGTGGTGGCAATCGAGCCCATCATTTCGGCCGGTGGCATCGATACGAAGATCGAAGACGACGACTGGACGGTCACGATGGCTGACGGTTCGTTGAGCGCTCAGTGGGAGCATTCGGTCGCCGTGCACACTGAGGGCATTTGGGTGCTGACCGCACCCGACGGGGGAGCCGCGGGGCTCGCGCCGCTGGGCGTGACGCCGGTGCCTATTCCCTGACCTGTCGGCAGTCCTCGCGCGTAGCCCATCGCACCCATCTCATTCATTTCGTCTGACTCACAGAAGTGAGACAATGGTCACATGACTGAGAATGTGAGCCCGGTTCATGAACTGCCGCCGGTTGAGTGTCGGCTTCGTCTCGCGAGTCGCTCAGTGGGGCGCGTGGTTACCCGCGTGCGCGAGATCGTTGACATTTTTCCGGTGAACTATGTGGTCGACGGCGACGACATCGTGCTGCGCACCGCACCCGGCACCAAGCTTGTCGAAATGGTGGTCGGTGGCGAGGTGCTGTTCGAGGTAGACGAGTTCGACGAACACGAAGCATGGAGCGTGGTCGTTCGCGGCGAGGCGCGCGTGCTCGAGGCCGAGGCAGAGATCGCCGCTGCAGAGGCGTTGCCGTTGCAGCCGCTCGTGCCGACCGATAAGCGCTTCTTTGTGCGCATCACGCCGCGCCAGGTCACCGGCCGTGCGTTCAAGGTGGGCGAAGAGCCGCCGCGCGACGGGCCGCAGCCATACTAGCCTCGCGCGAGCGTAGACTGAAGCCATGAGCACTGTCGCGCGCTTGCTGATTGTGCACCACTCGCCGTCACCGAGTGTGCAGCAGATTGCTGCGGCTGTGCTGCGCGGCACCCAGACCGAGGGCATCGAGGGCGTTGAGGTGCGGCAGATCGCAGCGCTCGAGGCAACCGCCGCAGATGTGCTCGCTGCCGACGGCTATATTCTCGGCACGACCGCCAACTTCGGCTACATCTCTGGTGCGCTCAAGCACTTCTTCGACACCACTTTCTATGCCGTGCGTGAAGAGACCGCGAAGCGGCCGTTTTCGTATTGGATTCACGGCGGGTATGACACGACGGGCGCCGAGGTTGCCATGAAGTCGATTACGACTGGCTATGGCTGGTCGCTCGCGGCCGAGCCCGTGGTCTTCACCGGTGCCGTTGACGAGGCGCATCTGGCGCAGGCTGAGGCGCTGGGCGCCACCCTCGCGGCCTCGCTTATGCCCTAGCTGTGGCTGTCGCGTAGTCGTTGCTGACCTTGTGGGCTACATCGCTGTGGTGATCCCGCGGCAGAGGTCGATACCTCAGTACCACCTCGATGGCACTGGGGGAGGACTCGCCAGGCACCCCACTCGAATTAGCGTGTAAGTACTCGCCAGGTTTCGATACTGGCCAGGGTCGCGCCACAGAGGGGCGCATGGAGAGAGGATCATCATGACCGCAACAACTGCAATGACTATGAACGAAGTGCCGGCCGCGACTGGGGCACCGACTACTCACGAGGTGCCTGTTGGTAGCGTGCCTTCGGTCGGTCAACCGTACCAAGCTGGTGCGCAGCCGCAGCCGCAGCCGCAGGCGCAAGAGCGCGAGCGAGCCTTTGCGATTACCAGCTTCGTGCTTGGCATTGCCTCGGTTGTCAGCGGCTGGACGTTCATCGCCCCGATAGTGGGGTTGATCTTTGGGGTGCTCGCGCTGCGACGCGGAACGAGTGAGCGTACGCTGGCGCTGTGGGGCGTGTGGCTGAACATTGCCATGCTTGCGCTGACTGTGATCGCGGTCTTTGCGATCCTGGTATTTGGCGGTTTCGCAATGCTTGCCAGCGCACCGTTCTTCGTGAGCTAAGCCTCATTGACCAGGCGCCTGTCGCAGCATCATGGCTGGTGCTGCGACGCGCCTATTCGCCCTTGAGCTTGCGCATCTCGCGGTCGATCTCAGCGTCAGAGATGGGCCTGTTGCCGGGGCCGTAGGTGTTGAGCCCGGTGAAGAAGATGGCGATGATGAATCCGAGCATCGGCCACATCGGCCAGTAATAACCGGTGCCGCTCAAGAACCAGATCACATTGACGATGACGGTGATGATGGCGAAGACGAGAATAAGATTCCAGAAACCGCGCTTCGCCTTGATTCGTTTGCGTGCTTCGTCTCTCAGCTCTTCATTCATGCTTTCAATCTACTCGCATTCGTGCAGTGACACTCAACAGAAAATCTGGCCTACAGTCATGGGGTGTCTGCCACCGTCTCGTGGGGCACCGCCCGGTGCTGGCCGCCGCGATTACCTGCGCTGCCGTCGTGTTCGGAGACCGCGCACGGTAGGTCGCGTCAAAGCCACGGCCCCGGTGGCTGCGCCAGCTATGAGCAACAGCGTCGCAAGGCTGCTCAGCTGGTTTCTCGTTGCAGGGTCGCCGCCGGTAGTCGGCAGCGTGCCGTCTGAGGGGCCTGGTGTCGGTGTTGGTGCGGGGCCGGGCGTTGGTGTGGGGCCAGGCGGCGGGCCGGGTTCTGCCCAGTTCGCGTACCAGGTCAGGGTGCTGGCCGCGGTGCCAAGCGCTTGGGTGCTGCTGAGCGT
>JAAZHL010000196.1 GCA_012510755.1 Leucobacter sp. | reverse complement strand
CTCCGGCAGCGGCATCGATGGATCAGTTTACAGACTATGCGGAGCGGGGTCGTCGCTTTCAAGCGGCAGTCCGGGCGCTCGGCGGAGGTGACGCGGGTGACAACCACACACCAGCCGAAGGCAGCGCAACCTAACCCGCCGCGAGCGACCGGTTTAGCGCGCATTCGCCTTGGTGGTGAATTGCGTTCAACCTCTGATCTGACGGTCGTGCTGCTGTATGCGGTCACCTTGCTGCTTGTCGGCATCGGCCTGATCATGGTGTTGTCGTCGTCGTCGATCACCTCGTACCTGGGTGATGAAGGTTTTTTTGGCGGGTTCTGGCGGCAAGCAACATATGCGCTGATCGGGGTGCCGCTCATGATGATCGCCGCATCGATGCCGATTCGATTCTGGAAGCGGTGGGCCTGGCTGCTGTTGTGCCTCGGCCTCGCGCTGCAAATGCTCGTGTTCACCCCGCTCGGCTATGGGCTCTACGGCAACCGAAACTGGATTCGCATCGGTTCATTCACCGCACAACCCTCAGAAATGCTGAAGCTTGCCCTGATCGTCTGGATCGGAGCGATCCTCTTAAAAAAAGAGCCGCTCTTTGGCCAGAAACGGCACGAACTGATACCCGTGATTTTTCCCGGTGCGGTTGTAGCCCTCGGCACCGTGCTGCTGGGACGCGACATGGGCACCGCCCTGATGATGGCGGGCGCAGTCATGGGCGCCGTCTATTTTGGCGGCATGAGTCTGAGATCGATCGGCATCGTGATCGCGGGTGGTCTCGTCGGCGTGCTGTTTTTCTTGCTTTCAAGCGAGAACCGCATGCAGCGACTGCTCGGGTTAGCCGACGGACACAGCGACTACAACGGGCTCGGCTGGCAGCCACTGCATGGGTTGTGGGCCTTGGCCGGTGGTGGGCTCTTTGGCGTGGGAATCGGCGGTTCAAAGGCGAAATGGTCATGGTTGCCCGCGGCCGACAACGACTACATCTTTGCGATCATTGGTGAAGAACTGGGCCTCATCGGCGCAGTGTTGGTGATCGCGCTGTACGTGGTGCTCGCGCTCGTCATGCTGCGCGCAATCGGGCGCGCCCGAGATCGCTTCGGAAAGGCCGTCATTGGCGGCATCATGGTGTGGATCGTTGGCCAGGCGTTCGTCAACATTGGCGTGGTGATCGGCGTGCTGCCTGTGCTCGGCGTGCCATTGCCGCTGATCAGTGCAGGCGGCACCGCGCTCATTGCCTGTTTGCTCGCGGTTGGCGTGGTCATTTCAATCGCCCGAGACGCAGACGCCTATCAGGCTGAACTTGCGCATGAGAAAGAGGTTCGACGATGACGGTCTACATGCTCGCTGGCGGTGGCACGGCGGGGCATGTGAACCCATTGCTCGCGCTCGCAGACCTCATCACCCAGCTCGAACCCGATGCCGAGATCATTGTGCTTGGCACGCAAGAAGGGCTCGAATCGCGGCTCGTTCCGCAGCGCGGTTACGAGCTGCAGACCATCGAGAAGTTGCCGTTTCCGCGCCGACCAAATGCCTATGCGGTGAAGTTTTTCGGCCGGTACCGTCGAGCGATTAGACGGGTTCGCGAATTGATTCGTGAGCGCAAGGTTGATGTTGTGGTGGGGTTCGGCGGCTACGTCTCGGCGCCTGCCTATCGTGCGGCGCACCTTGAACGCGTTCCCCACGTGATACACGAGGCAAACGCAAAACCTGGTCTTGCGAATCGGCTCGGAGCGCAGAAGACCATCTTTGTTGGCGTCACCTTTGCTGGCACGCCAATACGACACGCGACCGTGACGGGAATGCCGCTGCGCCCAGAACTTACCCAGCTCGATCTTGCCGCAGTGCGCGCCGAAGCCCGGGCGCACTTTGGTCTCGATGCTGACCGGCGCACCCTGCTCGTGACCGGCGGTTCACTTGGCGCCCGCGCAATCAATGAGGGCATCAGTGGTGCTGCGCAGGCGCTGATCGACTCTGGCGCGCAAGTGTTGCACATCTGGGGCGGGCTCACCGAGATGCAAGACCCTGGGGTCGCTGGCTACCACGTGATCAGCTATTGCGATCGAATGGATCTGGCATTCGCGGCGTGTGACCTGGTGGTGTCGCGAGCAGGATCAACGACGGTCAGTGAGTTGTCAGGGCTCGGGATCCCTGCGATATTTGTGCCGTATGCGGTCGGTAACGGTGAGCAGCGGTTCAACGCTGCTGGGGTGGTTCGTGCCGGTGGCGCCTTGCTCGTCGAAGATGCAGAGTTGACACCAGATTGGGTGACGCAGCATCTCATTCCGCTGCTTGCCGACGAGCAGCGATTGGCGCAGATGGCAGCACAGTCGAAGGCGGTCGGCTCGCTTGATGGCACCGAACGGCTGTACGATCTAGTGCGTGCGGCGCGCGATGCGATGCCCATGAAGCGCGCGACGCGACGCCCATGATGACGGAGAAACAATGATCTACCCTGACCTCACCATGCAACTGCCTGCCGAACTCGGCAAGGTGCATTTCGTGGGCATAGGCGGCTCAGGTATGAGCGGTATTGCGCGCATGCTGCACGGAGCCGGAGTACAGGTGACCGGCAGCGACCGCAGCAGCAACTACAGCACCGAAGCGCTTGAGGCGCTTGGCATTCGTGTCGCTATTGGGCATGACGCTGCTCACGTGGGTGACGCCGACACCGTTGTGGTGACCGGAGCGCTGTGGCAAGACAACCCTGAGTACCAGTATGCGCTGGCACATGACGTGCCTGTGCTGCACCGGTCGCAGGCGCTTGCCTGGCTCTCGGCGGGGCAACGAGTGGTTGCAGTTGCTGGTGCGCATGGCAAGACGACCTCAACCGGCATGCTGGTCACCGGGCTGCAGGGGATTGGTGCCGACCCGTCATTTGTGAACGGCGGCATTATCGAATCGCTGGGTGTCAGCTCAGGCTCTGGTGCCGATGATGTATTTGTGATTGAAGCTGACGAGAGCGACAAATCATTTTTGCTCTATGACACCGCCGTCGCACTGATCACCAACGTTGACCCAGAGCACCTAGATTTCTATGGATCGCGCGAGGCGTTTATGCGGGCCTTCGTGGAGTTTGCTGCAGGCGCACGTGAGCTCTTGGTGATTTCTGCCGATGACGCCGGTGCCCGCGAGGTGCTTGACGCGCTGAAGAACCAACCAAACCGGCCGCGCACGCTCACGTTTGGCGAGAGCGAGCACGCAGATGTGCGAATGGTTGACGTCGACGAGTCGGGGCCAGTAGCGTTTGCGGTCGAAATCGACGGTGAACGGTACGAAGCGAAGCTCTCAGTGCTCGGCCGACATAACGCACTCAACGCCGTTGGTGCGCTTGCAGTGATGGTTGGTATGGGTTTTGACGCAGCTGCCGCATTGCAAGCAATTGCTGAATTCGGCGGTACGAAGCGACGCTTTGAATTTCATGCTGAGGTCGGGGGAGTGCGGGTATTTGACGACTATGCGCACCATCCGACTGAGGTTTCAGCATTGCTCGACTCGGCACGCGCGGTCGTTGGGTCGGGTCGACTCATCGCTATTCATCAGCCGCACCTGTATAGCCGAACCAGCCTGTTTCACCGAGAGTTCGCTGAAGCGCTTGAGCAGGGCGCAGACTACACGGTCGTGCTTGAAGTCGATGGCGCGCGCGAAGACCCGGTTGCGGGGGTCACGGGCGAGCTCGTGTCGAATGACTTTGCTGACAAGGAGCGGGTGAAATACATCGCCGAGTGGCAGCTTGCCGCTGCACACCTCGCCGAGATCGCACAGCCTGGTGACGTGATGGTCACCATGAGCTGTGGCACTGTCTACCAGATCATTCCGCAGGTCGTCGAGGCGCTG
The DNA here is from genome assembly GCA_012510755.1 of Leucobacter sp. Lineage (GTDB taxonomy): Bacteria > Actinomycetota > Actinomycetes > Actinomycetales > Microbacteriaceae > Leucobacter. The sequence continues at coordinate 1,539 of JAAZHL010000196.1, read as the reverse complement.
CGTGGGCGGTTCGAAAACCGGTGAAACGCCCAGCTGGTTTCGACGGTCGCGCCACTTCGCGTAAGCGGCCGCAAACCACGCATGCCCCCCCTGAGCCGGAGCCTGCAGCGCAGGCGGCACCGGTCGCTCAGCCGGTACCTGTGACTCAGGCAGCGTCGGTCGAGCAGTCTGCGCCGGTGGTACCTACAGAAGCTGCGTTGCCCACCGCGCCAGAGCGCGACGCGCAGCGTGCGCCCGCTGCTTCGGGGGTGCGAGAGGCGCAACGGCAGCTGCGGCAGGCAGGTCGGTCGCGGCGAGTGCGCGAGCGCAACGAGCAGCGCCGCTTCACTTCGCATCGGCGGGCGCGTCGACGTCGGTGGCTGATTGGCATTGGTGCGGTGGTGGGGCTCGCGCTGTTTGTGATCGCTGGAGTGTACACGCCGCTTATGGCAGTGCAACAGGTGCGGGTCGAAGGTGTGCAGACGCTGAACGCAGAAGATGTGCAACAGGCGCTCTCGCGGTTCGAAGGGGTGCCACTCGCGTTGGTCGATGAGCGAGAAGTGCACCGTGCCCTCGAGCCGTTTGCGCTGATTCAGCGGTATGCGATCGAACGAATTCCGCCGCACACCTTGGTCGTGCGGGTGCAAGAGCGCGCGCCAGTGATTGCGCTCGAACGAGAAGATGGCCTCGAACTTCTTGACCCTGCGGGTGTGCTGCTGGCGAAGGTTGACGAACGCCCGACTGGTGTGCCGGTTGGCTCGGCGGAGCTGTCTGACACCTCATCGCCGGCATTTCGTGCAGCGGCAGCGATTATTCGAGATCTGCCAGCAGACGTGCGGGGCATGTTGACGACGGTGCATGCGAGCAACGCGCAGAACGTGAGTTTTACGCTTGACAGCGGCACAGAGCTGGTGTGGGGGGATGCAAAAAACACTCAGCGCAAGGCTGTCGTGTTTCGATCGCTCGTGGCTGCGATCGGAACGCCGTCCACGATCGATGTCTCTGCGCCAGAGGCGCCGGTCTTCAGCTGAATCTCGAGAATTTCCCGCACTTCTGGCGGCGTGTCTCACCGCGAATGTAGTTCGGTGCCCCTAGCGTAAAGAGCGTAAAACGTATACCCGTATACTAACTTTCACCTTCAGGTAGAGGTTGAAAGTTGAGGGAGGATCCCAAGTGTCGAACCAGAACTACCTCGCCGTAATCAAGGTCGTCGGTGTCGGCGGCGGCGGGGTCAACGCCGTCAACCGCATGATCGAGCTCGGGCTGCGCGGCGTAGAATTTATCGCCGTCAACACTGATGCACAGGCCCTGTTGCTCAGCGATGCCGACGTCAAACTTGATATCGGTCGAGAGATCACTCGAGGGCTCGGCGCCGGCGCCGACCCAGAAGTGGGTCGCCGTGCAGCAGAAGACCACGCAGAAGAAATCGAAGAAGCCCTCACCGGCGCCGACATGGTCTTTGTGACTGCAGGCGAGGGTGGCGGCACCGGTACCGGTGCGGCCCCAGTGGTCGCCCGTGTGGCCCGCTCAGTCGGTGCCCTCACCATCGGTGTGGTGACG
>JAAZHL010000031.1 GCA_012510755.1 Leucobacter sp. | reverse complement strand
TGCCAACTGTGCTTCTTTCGTTGGTTGCGGCGGCGCTTGGTCGCTGGCTCACACGATTCAACACATTCACACAGTCGCTCGTGTTTGGTGCAGCGGCTGTCGTTGTCGCGTTTCTTCTGACCGTGGTGATTGACGCGTTTACGATACTCGGGCGGGTGTGCGAACCGAACGTGTATTGCACGGGTTTTGGCGAGAGCGTGATCTGGGTGACGTATTTCTATCTCGGCCCGCTGTTTCTCGTGGCGGTGTTGGCTTACGGCTTGGCGGTGTGGACGGCTTCGAACTCGCGCACGAGGCGGGTGCTCGTGCCAGCGGTCGTCATATCGTTGCTGCTCGTGACGGCGCTCGCAGTGTTCGTGCCGACTCAAGGGTCTGGGCTTGGCTCGAGCAGCGCGGTTCGTGAGGCGCCCGAGCGAATGGGCGAGGCGGGTGACGTGAACGCGGTTGGCGGGGCGGGCGAGCAGTGCACAATGATTGAACCAGACGGTGTTGAGCGTGAAATTGACTGCCCCCGCACAGCAACAGGCGAGCGGCACGGCCTCAACTCACGAGGGTGAGCGCGGGGAAAGCTGGTGAACACTGACGCGCGTTGGAGAGCGTTGGTGCACACGACTGCGGTGGTTGATGGCATTCGTTGCAGCGGCAACCGCCCGGCGGGCTACCGCGAATCGGGGCCAGAAACGATAAAGTTGAGCTTTAGGTTTTCGCACTGGCATAACAGCTTCAGCGTAGAGCGCCGACAGTACGAGAACAGAAAGGAGGCGGTGTGCACCTCAAGAGCCTGACACTGAAGGGTTTCAAGAGCTTTGCCCAGCCGACCACCTTTCAATTTGAACCAGGCGTCACGGCGATCGTCGGCCCCAACGGCTCGGGCAAATCGAATGTCGTCGATGCGCTTGCCTGGGTCATGGGCGAGCAAGGTGCGAAGACGCTGCGCGGCGGCAAGATGGAAGACGTCATCTTTGCTGGCACGAGCACACGCGGCCCGCTCGGCCGCGCCGAGGTCAAGCTCACGATTGATAACAGTGACGGCGCCCTGCCAATTGAATACAGTGAAGTGACGATCAGCCGCACCCTATTCCGCAACGGTGCAAGCGAATATGCCATCAACGGAGAGGGCTGCCGACTGCTCGACGTGCAAGAGCTGCTGAGCGACTCTGGTCTCGGGCGAGAGATGCACGTGATCGTGGGGCAGGGGCAGCTCGACGCAGTGTTGCGCGCAACGCCCGAAGACCGGCGCGGTTTCATCGAAGAAGCTGCCGGTATTTTGAAGCACCGCCGACGTAAAGAACGCACACTTCGCAAGCTCGACGCGATGCAGACGAACCTTACCCGACTCAACGACCTTGCCGGTGAGATTCGCCGCCAACTGAAACCACTGGGTCGGCAGGCCGAGGTGGCGAAGCAGGCGCAACAGATTGCGGCCGAGGTGCGTGACGCAAAAGCTCGCCTGCTTGCCGATGACGTGGTGCGGTTGCGCACCGAACTCGACGAGCTTGCCAAAGACGAGGCCGAGCGGCACAGCGAGCGTATCGTGTTGCAAGAGCAGCTTGAGCAAAAACAGCTGCGCATCGGGCGGCTTGAACAAGAGCAGCAGAGCGATGAACTCGATGCTGCGCGGCGTGTGACGATCGGGCTTGAGGCTTCGCAGTCGCGGCTGCGGGGGCTGCTCGCGCAGGCACAGCAGCGGCTGACGTTTCTGGCAACGCAGGCTGAGGCCCCGGAACAGCTCAACCGACTGAGCCGTGCGAGTGTTGACGAGGCGCAGGCCGAGGCCGAGCGGCTGCGGGGTTTGATTCCTGCGGCTGAAGCCAGCTGGCAGGGAGCGGGCGACGCGACCGTTAAATCACAGCGTGCGCTCGATGCGATTGACGAGCATATTGCTGCGCAGAGTGCGCTCGTGTCAAAACACGATCTTGAGCTGTCAAAGCTGCGAGGCGCGATGCAGGCTGCCGAACAGAAGCTCGCTACGGTCAGGCAAGAACTGTCGCGTCGTGAGCAAGCTGTTGCACAGGCCGAGGATCGTGCCGCGCAAGCGCAGCACGAGCTTGAAGCGTTTGAGCACGAGCTGCAGGGCGCGGTGTTGCCAGCCTCAGGGCTCGATGATGCCTATCGCGCGGCTCAAGAGTCACAAAGCGAGGCAGAGCGGCTGCGCGATGAATTGCGTGAACGGCTGCACGGTCTTGAGCAAGAGCGTGCAGGCCTCGAAGCGCGCGTCAGTGCGCTTGCGCGCTCACTCGACCAGCGAGATGCTTCTGGAGCGCTGCTTGCCGAGGGGCCACGGGGTGTCGTTGGTCGCGTCGCCGACCAAGTTCGGGTGCGTGAAGGGTTCGAGGCGGCCGTGGGTGCGGCGCTTGGGGTGTTCGCCGACGCGCTGCTTGCCGAAACCGAAACCGCGGCGGGCGAAGTGGTGCGTGCAGCGCATGAGCGTGATCTCGGTCGCTTGCGTGCGGTGATCGCCAGCGCACATGATGACGTTGCCACTGGTACGCCTGAGGTTGCAGGGCTCACCCGCGTAGTCGATGCGCTGACCGACGCGCCCCAAGGCGTGCGTGGGCTGCTCGCTCGCAGTTACCTCGCCGACGATATTGCCGCGGCGGTCGCTGGCGCGGTGCAGCTGCGGCAGCAGTGGCCGAGTGAAAACTTCACCATCGTGACCGCGCTCGGCGACGTGCTCACCCCGCATACTCTCACCGGTGGGTCAGGGCTCGCTCCATCACGAATCGAACTGGGTGCCGAGCTCGAACATGCCGAGCAGCGGCGTGAAACGCTGGCTGCCGAACTTGCAGAGCTTGAAATTGAACTTGCCGAGCAACGTGAGCGAGCCTCGCTCGCCAAACTCGACGCTGAGCGGGCCTTTGCCCATCTGCGAGAAGCCGATGCCAGGTCTGCTGAGATCGCTAAGC
>JAAZHL010000195.1 GCA_012510755.1 Leucobacter sp. | reverse complement strand
CTCCGACATGGGCGAAGCATTCGCGCTGCACACGTTCGGCAATGATGCTGCCCTTATGCAGATCATCGATGTCGCGAACGTAGCTTGCGGCTTTCACGCCGGCGATCCAAACGTATTAGAAGAGACGGTGCGCCTGGCAGCGCGACACGGGGTGGCCGTCGGGGCACACCCTGGCCTTCCTGATCTCGTCGGCTTTGGCAGGCGCGAGATGAAACTCACGCCCGATGAGGTCGAGAATCTCATCAGGTATCAGGTCGGTGCGTTGAGCGGTTTTCTCAAGAAGTACGACCTGCCGCTCAACCACATTAAGCCGCATGGCTCGCTCTACGGCATGCTGGCGCGTGACGAAGACCTAATGCTCGGTGCAGTGAAAGTCGCGAAAGACTACCAGGTGCCACTGTTTGGTATCGCCGGCTCGGCACACCAGCGCGTAGCAGAGCGAGAAGGAGTCTCCTTTGTCGGTGAGTTGTACGTCGACCTCGACTACAACCCCGAAGGCGGTCTGATTATCTTGCGCCAACCGCACAAGACTGACCCTGCCGCGGCCGCCGAACGTGTACGCCGCGTCATGCGCGACGGTGTTGTGCTTGCGAATGACGGCACCGAATTACGCATCGACTTCACGAGCGTGTGCGTGCACTCTGACACCCCAAACGCCGTCGAAGTGGCGCACGCCGTGCGCGCTGCTTTGGCTAGCTAACGTCTCTCCGCTTCACCCCACGCAAGCCGTCAATACCTGACCCGAGTCAAGAAAGCACTCACATGAGCACACAAATCATCGCCCCACTCCCGGGAATCTTCTACCGCAGGCCAGCCCCTGACAAGCCCGTCTTCGTCGAAATTGGCGACACCGTCGAGGCCGGTCAAGCCATCGGACTGATTGAAATCATGAAGCAGTTCAATGAGGTTCGGGCCGATGTCGCAGGCAAGATCGTTGAGTTTCATATCGAAGACAACGGCATGGTGGGGCCAGGAGATGCAATCGCCACCGTCGAATAGTTGACACCGTCACCAAGCAGAGGAACTCAGCCATGAAAAAGCTGCTGATCGCTAATCGCGGCGAGATCGCGGTGCGCATTATTCGCACAGCCAAAGAAATGGGTATCGCCACCGTCGCCGTTGTCAGCGAAGCCGATGCCGGTTCGAACGCCAGCAAGTTTGCCGATGAAACAGTGGTCATCGGCCCTGCGCCCGCCGGGCTCAGCTATCTCAACCACGATTCACTGCTCGCCGCCGCCGCAGAATCGGGGTCAGACGCGATTCATCCCGGGTACGGGTTTCTTTCTGAGAATGCTGCGTTCGCCCGCAAGGTGCAAGAGGCCGGGCTGGTGTGGGTGGGGCCCAGCCCCGACGCAATCGATCTCATGGGTGATAAGGCACGTGCCCGGCAGGCGGCAATCGATGCTGGCGTCCCCGTGCTCGCGGGCACCGAGGGGGTGCTCAACGCAGACGATGACCTCGAAGCAATCGCGGCCGACATTGGCTTCCCACTGGTGGTGAAGGCCTCCGCAGGCGGCGGCGGTCGCGGTATTCGGCGCATCAATTCACCAGCCGAGCTGCGCCGCACAGTTGAGCTGGCACAGGCCGAGGCCAAGGCAGCCTTCAACTCAAGCGATGTGTATTTCGAACGCTTCGTGGCGCAGGCTCGGCACGTTGAGGTGCAAATCTTTGGTGATGGTGAGACTTGGGTGCACTTCGGCGACCGGGACTGCTCGATGCAACGGCGCCAACAGAAGGTCATCGAAGAGGCACCGGCACCAAACATTCCCGCAGTGCTTCGGCAGCAAATGCGCGACACCTCGGTGCAGCTGGCTCGCCAATCAGGCTATCTCGGCGCCGGTACCGTGGAGTTTCTCTACGATGCTTCGCGCCAAGAGGTGGCGTTCATTGAGATGAACACCCGGTTGCAGGTTGAACACCCGATTAGCGAGACAATCGCGCAAGTCGATCTGGTGCGTGAACAGCTACGGGTAGCCGCAGGCGAGAAGCTCGGGTACACCCAAGATGACATTTCGTTTGCCGGTCACGCGTTCGAGTTCAGAATCAACGCCGAAGACCCTGACAACAATTTCATGCCGAGCCCGGGTCTCATTGAGAAACTCGACCTCGCCGGCGGGCCCGGCGTGCGAACGGACTTCGGGTTTTCTGCGGGGCAGACCATCATGCCCTATTACG